>JAAZMG010000240.1 GCA_012798935.1 Tissierellia bacterium
ACTAATATGATGGGCGTGGATAGAAGAAATATGGATAACCTATCCAACATGAATCCAAATTTTTCCAATAATATGATTAGGAGAAATACAGGTATAGGACCAAATACTGCTACAGATATAACACAAAGAAATAGAACTGGAACAGATAATATGTCAACTAGAGCAAATGCTATTGCACAAAAAATAGCTAATTTAAACGAAGTTAATAATTGCTCAGTATTATTGAGTGGCAACACTGCTATCGTAGGGGTTGACATGGAAAATAATTTACAAGGCAAAATGACTACCGATTTGAAACAAAAAATTGAAAAAACTGTTAAAGATGCAGATAATAGTATAAAGAATGTAAGTGTAACTGCCGATCCAAATCTTTATACAAGAATTTCTAATATGGCAAAAGATATTAGAGATGGAAGACCAATATCTGGATTTGCTAATGAATTCCAGGAAATTCTTAGAAGAATTACTCCTGTAAGATAAATCCGGGATTCCCGGATTTATCTATTTTATAATATGTACCAAATTAAATCTTTGTATATTAAAAATATTAAAATAATAACAGTACTTTAAATATTAACTTTCAAAATATTGATAGAAATAAAGGAGCGTATTATGAAAAATAAAACCCTATTGAAAGTTATTCTTATTTTATTTATTTTACTAAATATCTCTTTTATCAATCATAAAGATTTTAAAATAGCTACTATTTCCGGAAATAAATACGGTATGGTCATAAAAAATGGAAGTGAAAAAGAAAAGGTTGTAGCCTTAACTTTTGATGATGGCCCTCATCCAAAATATACTAACCAGATATTAGATATTTTAAATAAATACGATGCAAAAGCTACATTTTTTGTCTTAGGAAAATTTGCTGAAACCTATCCCAAAATAGTTCAAAGACAATGGAAGGAAGGTCATGAAATAGGGAATCATACTTATTCGCATATTAATATAAACAAAACATCCAGGGAAAAATTACAAGAAGAATACGAAAAAACTCAAAACATCATATACTCTTTAACCAAGAGAGAGCCAAGGGTTTTTAGACCTCCTTACGGCTCTTTTGATGAAAAAGCAATGGATATAGTTGAAAAGAACAATTCAATAATTGTACTCTGGTCTGCCCATCAGGACTCTAAAGATTGGAGTAATCCAGAGATAGATAAAATCGTTAATACTACTCTTTCAAATATAAAAAATGGGGATATTATATTGTTTCATGATTATGTTTATTATGATAAGAGCCATACTGTAGAAGCCTTAAATAGAATTTTACCAGAGTTAAAAAATAGAGGTTATAAATTTGTAACTGTATCCCAGTTAATAGATTTGTCTTTAGAATAAAAAGATAATTGATAGTTCTAATGTCCTTATTTAGCACTATATTCTTTCTAAAATAATTTATATTTAAATATTAACATCTTTTAAATAAATTCATATCATATATTAAGGTCAGGGATTTGTTCAGTTCCTGTTCTAAGTTTGTTTTACCATATTGATTTCTTTTTTATTTAGGGGGTGTAAAAATGTCTGATACAAGAGGTGGTTTTTTTGGTGGAAGATGTGATTCCGATGTTGACAGTTCTTTACTATTTTTCTTTCTACTTCTAGTTGTATTATTCTGTGGTTGTGGCGGTATAGGAGGTAGATGTTAAAAAGTTTACAAAATTAATATATTAAAATCCGGAGTTCTTCCGGATTTTAATTATTTAAAGTTTTATATAACTTATTAATAGCTCGCTTTTCTATCCTCGAAACATAGGATCTAGATATTCCCAACATAGAAGCTATTTCTCTTTGAGTTTTACAACCCCCATCAATCAATCCATATCGAAGTTCGATAATTATTTTTTCTCTATCTTTTAAAACCTTATTGATTGCTTGGTATAACTTCCTTATTTGCAATTTTAAATAAACCTCATCTAATATATCATCTACCTCAGTTCCTAATATATCCAATAAAGATATTTCATTGCCCTCCTTATCAACTCCTATGGGTTCCTGTAATGATACTTCTGCTCTAGATTTTTTATTAGATCTGATAGTCATTAAAATTTCATTTTCTATACACCGAGCTGCATAAGTGGCTAGTCTAGTGCCTTTATTTATGTCAAATGTGGATATAGCCTTTATTAAACCTATTGTTCCTATAGATATTAGATCATCCAAATCTTTTCCAGTATTATGATATTTTTTAACTATATGAGCTACTAATCGTAAGTTTCTTTCAATAAGAATATTACGTGCTTTTTCATCCCCTTCTGCATATAATTTTAAATAGCATTCCTCTTCCTCTTTACTAAGTGGCTTCGGAAATGAATTAGTACTAGATATATATCCTGATAACATTAAAAAGGGTTTTGTCAACCCTCCTATTGAAAATAATAATTGAGCAAGCATAAAGACACCTCCACCCTCCCCATACTAAAGTATATGTATAAAGGTTAGGGCTGGTGCCAGTCCTATCTGTTTATCCTATAAACTTCTTTAACAATCTTTTCAAAAATAGAAACTGCCCCTCTAGATCCAGATCCTTCTCCTTCTATAAAAACTGTTATTACATATTTTGGTTCCTCTGCAGGCCAAAACCCAGAAAACCATCCATGTATAGTTTCTTTTCTATTTAAAACTGCTTGAGCAGATCCTGTCTTACCTCCTGCATTTCCTAAATCCGTTAAATCCATATTCCTAGCTGTTCCACTTAATATTACATCTACTAAATAATCATGTAGAATTTCACAATTTTCTTCAGAAATTATTCTCTTTTCCTTTTCTCTATTAAATTTTTTAACCATATATCCATTAGAAGTTGTTATTCCATCAACAATTGACATTCCTTTTCTTATACCCTTATTAGCTACTATCATCATCATATTGGTTATTTGTAGAGGCGTAGCTTCAATGCTACCTTGACCTATTGAAATATTTCCTATAGATGGACCTTTAAGTTCCCTTCCAGAGGGAAGATTGCCTTCTACTTCTTCTAGCAATCCAATATTGATTTTTTGCCCAAATCCTAATCGTTTTGCCATGTTTATAATCTTAGAACTTCCTAATTCTTGCCCTAATTGAATAAAAGCAGAATTACAAGATTTTGAAAAAGCTTCCTTTAAAGTTATATATCCATGACCTCCTATATTGTTACATTTAATAGTTACATTATTTATCTGTTCATAACCTTTACAATAAAATGTTTTATTTACATAGGACACGTTTTCTTCTAAAGCCGTTAATAATACTATAGTTTTAAATAAAGAACCTGGCGGATAAGCTACTTGAATTGCTTTATTATATAAAACCATATCCTCCCGATTTAAATATTCATCAATATCCTCTTGATTAAAATTAGGTCTACTAGCCATAGCAACTATATCACCTGTTTCAACCTCCGCAACAATCACCCCACCATTTTTTTCTTCTTTATCTAATATCTTCTCAACACTTTTTTGTATATGGTAATCTATAGTTAATTTTACCCCACCTGGGTTAGCCGGATTGGTTTTTTGGCTCACTATATATTCTCCACCAAGGATTATATTTTCTCTTTTGTCTAATTCTATATACAACAAATGATCCTCTCCATGTTTTAAAATATCATCATATACTTTTTCAATCCCTGCCTTTCCTCGGTTTTCGCTTTTATTAATATATCCAATTACATGAGATAGTATGTTTTTTTTCCCATATCGTAGTATTCTATCAGTAATCAATATCTCTTTATTATTAATACCTCCAACAGTAGAACTTAATGGTATATCAATAATTTCCCCTCTAGATTCTATACGATTATTTAATTCATCTTCATTTAATTGGCTGTTTTCTATAATGAATTTCTTTAAATTAGGATTGTTTTTAATGTATTTTTTAGAAACAAACATAGTATTAATTTTTTCCCTATTTGTAAGGGGAATTAAATTTTTATCATATATAATACCTCTATTAGGATATAAACTTATTTCCTTGCCTCGCTGTTTCAATGCT
>JAAZMG010000029.1 GCA_012798935.1 Tissierellia bacterium
AATCATATTTCATATCCAAGCCTCTTTCTAATTGAAACTAGTATAACCTCGACCTAATAGCCGAGGTTTTAAACAATCTATATTCTATTTTATAATGTTTTTATAAAAAATACAAACAAATATTATAGTTTTACTTATTTATTAAAAAACTTTTTACTGTTTTTTTAAGCATTTCTTTAAAACCAGCTTTATCTATGCTAATTTTAGAAACCAATTTAATCTTATCCATTTCTTTACCATCAATTTTTATTAATAAGTACCCTAATTCCTCTCCTTCTTTTACAGGACTTTCTATAAATTCAGGTAAAAATATTTCCTTTTCTACATTTCCACCTTTTCCCTTAGGTAATAATATATAACTGTCCCTTTCTAAAATCACTTCTATATTTTCAATCTTCCCTTTATGGACAGGAATATTACCTAAAATATCTCCTTTTTTTCCGATGGTTATAGAATCATAATTTGCAAACCCATAATCTAATAATCTAATACTTTCTTCAAATCTAATCTTAGAAGATTCGCTACCCATTGTTACAGCTATTAGTTGTAAATTCCCCTTCTTAGCGGATGCAGAAAGACAAAATCCCGCTTCATTGGTAGAGCCTGTTTTTATCCCTGTAGCACCTTCATAATCTTTTATAAGCCTATTAGTATTAACTAAACTTTGTATTTTATCTTTTTTCTTTCCTACTTTCATTTCATCCATATAAACTGTTAACCAATCATGAATCTTCTTATATTTTAATAGTTCAATGGACATTAATCCTACATCATAAGCTGATACATAATGATTCTCATGAGGTAATCCTGTAGCATTAACAAAATTAGTATTTTTCATATTTAACATTTTTGCTTTTTCATTCATTGCCTTTACAAAGGCCTCTTCACTGCCTGCTATATGTTCAGCTAAAGCTACTGAAGCATCATTAGCTGATCTTAAACAAATAGCTTTAAATAAGTCTTCTACAGTTTGAGTCTCTCCTTCTTCTAGCCATAATTGACTTCCTCCCATGCTGGCAGCATGGCTACTGATTCTAACCTTATCAGACAAATTGATTTTACCACCTTCTAAAGCCTCCATGCCTAGTAAAAGGGTCATTATTTTACTAATGCTAGCAGGAGGTAGTTTATCATGAGGATTCTTTTCATATATTACCTCACCTGTATAATAGTCCATAAGTATAGCTGATTTTGCCTTAATATCTAATTCTTCTTCAGCAAAAATATTTGTAGTCAACATTAGCCCAATTATAATTAGTAAAATTATTGAAACAAATTTTTTACTCATTTTAATTACCTCCCATGGTTATATTTACTTTTATATTGTCCATTAAATGTTTAGTTATACAATCTATTATTCAGGAGGCACAATATTCCATTGTAAAGTAAAAACATCCTATAATTTATTACAGGATGTTTTTACTTAATATAATTCAACACCATTTTTTGTCACCAATCCATATATTAATTTTTTACCTTCCTTGTTTTTACTACCTATAATATATGAATTTTTAATGCTTTCTTCAACTTCTTTACCTTTATTAATATCATTGGAATGAACATAAGCTAAAGTTTCACCTATACATACTTTATCATCAACTTTTTTATTTAGCACTATACCTGCAGAAAGGTCAATAATTGAATCCATTGTTACCCTACCTGCTCCTAAAGTTAAAGTGGATTTTCCTATCTCCTCGGCATTTAATGATTTTACATAACCTTCTTTTTCGCTTTTAACTTCAATAATATAGTTTGCTTTAGGTAGTAGTCTTGGATTTTTAATATAGCTAATATCTCCTCCTTGGTATTTAACCAATTCAATTAGTTTTTTATAGGCAGCACCAGAATATATTACTTCTTCTAATAATAATCTAGCCTCTTTTTCGCTTTTAACTTTTTTTGCTAATAGTAAAAGTCTAGTTCCTAACTGAAGACAAAGTTCATATAAATCTTCAGGGCCCTTTCCTTTTAATGTTTCTATAGCCTCTTTGACCTCTAAAGCATTTCCAATTGCTTTACCTAGTGGCTCATCCATATTGGTAATTAAAGCTATAGTTTCCCTTCCATACCCTATGCCTATATCTACCATCTCTTCTGCTAGCTTTATTGCATCATCTATATTCTTCATGAAAGCACCACTACCTACTTTTATATCTAAAATAATAGCATCTGAGCCTATAGCTAGTTTTTTACTCATTATACTACTAGCAATCAATGGTAGGCTTTCTACAGTAGCTGTAACGTCTCTTAAAGAATAGAATTTTTTATCAGCTGGAGTAATGTTTGCAGTTTGACTACATAAGGAAATATTTATATTGTTAGAATTATTAAGAAACTCATGAGTAGTTAGCTCAACTTTAAATCCTTTTATTGACTCTAGTTTATCAAGGGTCCCCCCAGTGTGACCTAATCCTCTTCCAGACATTTTAACAAAGGGAACACCACAAGCTGCTACCATAGGACCTAAAATTAAAGTTGTAGTATCTCCAACCCCTCCAGTTGAATGTTTATCAACCTTTATTCCTTTTATTTCAGATAAATCAACACTATCACCTGAATTAATCATTGCTTTTGTTAAATCAAGAGTTTCTCTTTTATTCATCTTATTGAAATAGATTGCCATGAAAAGAGCAGCTATTTGATAATCTGGAATTTGGCCATTGGTATAGTTTTCAACAAAATAATTAATCTCTTCCGTACTTAGTTCTTCGCCATCTCTCTTTTTCTTTATAATATCGTACGTCCTCATTTTATCCACTCCAATTACATATTAGCCAATATTTCTATCACTAATTTTTCAAATTTATCCTTAACCATTAAAGATGTTTCTATAACCTCTTCGTGATTTAATGGTTTATCTAGTACACCAGCAGCCATATTTGTTATGCAGGATATACCAAGTACTTTGATCCCCTGATGTGTAGCTACAATAACCTCTGGTACTGTTGACATACCAACAGCTGATGCGCCTAAAGTTCTAGCTAATTTTACTTCTGCAGGTGTCTCATAAGTAGGTCCAGTAAACCACATATATACTCCTTCCTTTAAAGATATATTTAACTTTCCTCCAATATTTTTAGCCAAAGCAATAAGAGCCTTGTCATAACTTAAAGTCATATCTACAAATCTTGGTCCTAATTCCTCAAGGTTTTTCCCTCTTAATGGATTTTGACCTGTAAAGTTAATATGATCATTTATTATCATTAAATCTCCTGGTTTAAAGCTCTCATCAACACCACCAGCAGCGTTTGTAACAATTAAATTTTTAATTCCCAAACCTATAATAACTCTAATTGGAAACACGACTTCATCTAAAGGATAGCCTTCATAATAATGAAATCTACCTTGCATAGCAATTACATCTTTATCACCTAGTTGACCAATAATAAGTTGCCCTTTATGGCCTTTTACAGTTGAAATTGGAAAATTGGGAATATCTTTATATTCAATTATTGTAGGATTTTTAATTCTTTCACCTAAACTTCCTAATCCTGATCCTAAAATTAATCCAATACTTGGTTTCATTTTAGTTTTCTCTTTAATATATCTTATACTTTCCTTAATTTTATCCATATAATTCATACTTTTACCTCCTATGCTCTAGGATGTGATTTTTTATATACATCCCTTAGTTCTTTATTATTAGTTGCAAAGGAATACATTTGGGTAGTAGAAATATCTGAATGACCTAACATTTCTTGTACAGTTTTAATATCCGCACCATTTTGCAACAGATGAACTGCAAAAGAATGTCTCAGTGTATGAGGCGTTATTTTTTTATCAAGTTTTAATTTAATAGCATATTGTTTTATTATTTTCCAAAATCCTTGTCTAGTTAATCTATTGCCATTATAATTTAAAAACACGGCTATTTCCTCTCTTTTCCCTAAAACCTCATTCCTATATTCTTCAATATAATTCTTTAGATATTTTAAGGCAACACTTCCAATAGGAATAACTCTTTCGTTTAGACTAGAATCATCTAAGTGTAAATATCCTAATTCTAAATTAAGTTTGTCCAAATCTAGGGCAACTATTTCTGACACTCTAATGCCAGTAGCGTACAAAAGTTCTAGCATAGCCTTATCCCTAGAACCTTTAAAATTATCCCTAGAGGGTTGAGATAATAATAAATTCACTTCTTCTTTTGTTAAAATATTAGGTAGTTTTCTTTCGGGCTTAGGAGAACGAAGATTAAGAGTAGGGTCTTCATCAATTAAGTTATTATTTAATAGATATTGATAAAAACATCTTATAGATGCTAAATTTCTTGAAATAGTAGAAGTAGCTTTTCCTTCTTTTTGCAAACTCATTAAATATGTAATAACAACCGTTTTATTTACAGCTATTAAATCATCTATCTTGTTTTTAACTAAATAGTTTTTAAATTGTATTATATCTCTTTTATAAGCTTCTAAGGTATTAAAAGTCAATTCTTTTTCATTTTCCATATAATCTATGTATTCATTCATAATTAATTCAGACATAATTACTCTCCTTTGTTGACTAATATTAGTTAGGTTATAAGCCCCTTTCCCAAAACTTTATAAGCTTTTCTATTTTAGATTTTTATTGCTACTTGAAATAGCCGGATAGGAGTCGTAAAAAAATAGGTGATATATAAGCTTCTACTAAACATCCTGCAAGAACCAATATAGAAAAAAGTAATATTAAAACCGAATAATTAATAATGTTAAAATATAAGTTCTTATTTTTGGTATTTAGCCTTCTCTCCTTAATACTATTAATTGAAAAGGCCATTCCTGTAGAAGCTATTGATACTAAACCAGGAATAGTAAACAAGTTATGGGGTAATATTCCTAATATAGAGAATAAAAATCCTTGTGCCCCATATTCATTAACTAAAAATCCTACGGTAAAACCTAAAGCAAATCCTCTAAATAAAATAACCACAGGTATAATAGGTAGTCCTATAATAATAATCCCTGTTAACCAGATCAATCCTATTGTTTTAAAGTTATCAATAATTGATTGTTTTAGTATAGGTAAACTATCCAAATTATTACCATCTATAGTTTTAAAAAAAGAGTTAAGGAATAATATAATATCATTTTTCTGGTCTATATCTAATATTTTTATAGTCATAGCTCCCACTACTATCCCTATAGCAAAAACAACTACAACTAAAAAATAAACAATAAAATTGTCTTGTAACTGTCTAAATAACCACCTTCTAATCTTATTAGGCAACGATAAATCCTCCCCTCAGTTTATACAAGCCTTATATAAAATAATATGCTTTTACGGAGGATATTATCACTATCTTATTTTTTTTGATTTATATATCTTTCTGCATAGAATATGCCAATTATTGTTTTACTATCATTTATCTCACCTTTGTCAACCATATCTACCAGATCTTCTATTTTTATCTTTACATTTTCTATATATTCATCATTTTCGGGATCAGCTTCTCCCTCTAATAGTTCTGTAGCTATGAATAAGTACATCTTTTCATTAGAAAAGCCTGGGGAAGTATAAAATTCAAATAAGTATTCTAAGTTGTTTGAGATATATCCTGTTTCTTCTTCTAATTCCCTTAAAGCTGTTTGTCTAGGTTCCTCATTGATTTCAATTTTACCTGCTGGTATTTCCAAAAGATTTTTTTCCACAGGTTTTCTAAATTGCTTTACTAACACCATACAATTATCATCAGTTATTGGAATTATACCCACAGATCCAGGATGTTCAACAATTTCTCTTTTCGAATACTTTTTATCTGGCAATTCAACAGTGTCTATTCTCAAATTTACTATTTTCCCCTTGTAAACTTTTTCTGACTTCATGGTTTTTTCTTCATAATTCATTGAACTATTCCTCCCTATTTTAAAACCTTTCCAACATATCTACCAACAGCACCCAATGTTAAAAAAAACTCTTTATCTTCTTCATATCCTCTTCCCATAGTTTTAATGTCCAAATTAAAATAATTCATGGCTTCAAAAATATCTTTACCATCTTCGTAAATAATATCATGTTTATTATTTATATTTAAGCTTTCAATTTGTTCATTTAATATATTTAATTTATATTCATCTAACAAAGGTATAATTACTTTACTTGATGTTTTTGCAATTTCTGATAGTACAGTTCTAGTATGATGACTTATACCTTTATGCCTATCTCTTAAATCACTAAAACTAATCCGTGGTACTGCAATAGGATTACCGTCTAAGGTATTGACTGCATCTATAATTTGACCTTGCTCTATTCCGCTAAACCCATATTTAGTCCCAGTTCCTACTATCCCCGGGCCCATAGCTATTATGGTTACATTGCCTTTTAATATCTCCTTAGCTCCAATTAGTCCTGTATAAATATTAGTACATTCTAAGTCTCCACCAAAAGCATGACCTATTGTAATAGTATTTTCTATTAATTTCTTTTGTTTTAAAGATTTAACAGTATTGCTAAAATGTATAGGCAATGAGCCCCCATCGGTCATTATATAATTGATTTTAATATCCTTATCGAGCCATTTTAGCATAGCTACTATAGGTGCCAACATACTATGTAAAGAACCGATAATAAAAATATGGTTATCTAAGGATTTAAAATCTTTAAACATCTGATGATACAAACTGTCCTCCTCTTCTGCTACTAGGCATTTTATTTGCTGAGGAGTATATCTTAATTTCATAATATGGCCTTTGCCCTTAAAATCCTTTGATTCATTACTATAGTTAAATATAACAAAATGGATACCACCTGTTCCTAAGGATAGTTCAACTGCAGTTGTATTTAATATTATAATATCACCTATTTTAATAGGGCCAGTTAAATCATTGTAATTGATTGCTTTAACGATATTATTTTTAAGTTCTACCATAATCCAAGTAATATGTTCATCTTTTTCTATTATTTTAGTTACTTTAGCTTTTTTATAACTTAACAGAATATCACCCCTATCTTCCTAAACTATCAATAAAATTTAGTATTTTATTATTTTTAATAATGTTTGAAAAGGATATTTTTTCAGCCAATATATGTATAATTATTAATAAAAGTAAGTAAATAGATTTTACAATTAAGCTATGTGTCAAACTACAAAATATACCTAGGGTAATCCCAAGAACATTTGACCCTACATCTCCCATCATGGATTTTGCTTTTAAATCTAAGGGGAAATATATAACTAATATACCATAAAAAGAATAGAAAAGAAAATTATATTCTTTTATACTACTAGTAAATAACATAATTATTGAAATTAGTATAAATATTTTTATAGACCTACCTGGTCTTAAATCAAACAAATTAATTAGATTAGTAAATAAAGCAATAATTAAAGTATTTACTATTACTTCCATTGTTCCTTTGGATATCATTACAGATATAAATAGAGCCACAAAAAATCCTATCCCAGCCTTTATTCCACCAGTAGTAAGATTCCCTCTAAAAAAGGACTTTATATGGCCTTTAAACCCCTTTATGTTTTTATCTCCAATTAAATCATCTAATAAGCCTGCTAAACCTATTAATGTAAAAGCAAATAAATAGTACATAATATATTTAATATTATCCTGGGTTAACAATAAAATTATGCTTACGCTAATACTTTGTACAAACATGAATAATAATCCCATACAAATAGGAATCTGTTCATTCCTATAGTTTAAACTTAATGTTTTGCTTTTATATAACATGTTCCAAACCATTGGAGCTCCTATATATGAAATAGCTATGCTAATTATGAAACTTAAAATATTAATATAGTCCATCCTATCACCTTCTAAAGAACATTATGATTAAGGTTTTTAATATGTGAAAAAACTGTTTACCTCTATGTTTAAAACCTTTTAGTGACCTTTCTGAATACCTATGAGTCATGTTAACAGGTATTTCTTTAAATATATATCCAGCATTTAAGGCCTGGATAGTCATAGCCACTTCAATACCATAATCATTAGGTATATATTCTATACTTTCTATAACCTTTTTTTTGTACACTCTTTGTCCAGAAAGAGAAGTATCTATCTCTTTTTTAGTATAAAAATAAACTCCTTTCTTAGCCAACCTTTTTACAAATCCAAATCCTCCTTTAGTTCTTGTCACATCCGAACTTTTAGGAAATTTAGCTATAGTAAAATCCACCTTATCTAAAACAACAGGTTTGATTAATTTTTCAACCTCAATGCTAGTAAAACCTAGGTCTCCATCAACAAAGGCAATATAATCATAGTCCTTCTCTTCTATTGCCTTTTTCATAGCATATCCCTTTCCTTGGTTTTTTACCATTGTAATAATAGATACTCCTAATTTTTCTATTATCTTAGCAGTATTATCGGTAGAACCATCATTTATTATTAAAATTTCATCTATTAAATCTATCTTCTTAAGTCCTTCTATAGTATCCTTAATCCTATCTGCCTCATTATATACAGGCACTACTACCAAGACTTTTCCCTTCTTCATGCTATCTCTCCTTAGAATATTCTAGTATTGGTAAGCTTAAGCTTGGAACTAGCTCTTCTGCCGTTTGTTTTAAACCGTAATGACCAGGCCTACCTTCCATAGTTAATATAAGAGATACTTTCCCTATTGACGTATCTACATTATCTATTGTACTTATTCTAAAGCTTTTATAAGTCTCCATATAGGAGTAATTAGATTTTAACTTTTCAATTCCAACTACAGATCTATCCATGTTTTTGACTGTATTAACTATAATTTGATCTATCAAAGTTAATCTCTCTTTATCTTCTCTTATACTGCCCCCAGCAACTATAACATAATCTATAGGTTGATCAATAACCCCAACTACATCCACAAAATTCTTTTCTATAAGTTTTTTTACAAATTCAGTTTCCTCTCCAGTTACTAAGGACTTCGTTAATTCTTCAATACTACTGGCAATTAATTTATTGCCTGATATAGGAATTTTTAATTCATTATAAATATCCTTTAACATTTCTTCATTCATTATCCTATCATTTATAGTAGTTACATTAATTACATTGGCACCAGCAGTTTCTAATATTTGTCCTATTCCTGAATACATATAATCATCATTAGTTTCAATGATGGCAATTTTACTACCGTTTAATCTACCTTTAACTATTTCCTCATAAGTAGAATCTATAAAATATTTATAATTATCATTTTCCACTTCAATTTCTTTTAATGATAGTTTTAATTGTTGGTTTTCATTTGTTAGAAAATCAAATCTTTCTTCTAGTTTAGTTGCTATATCCTCTTTTTGTTCAGCAACAAAACTCTGTGTATCAAGGGTAAAACCTATATATATTCCAATGCCTAAAGCGGCAAATATTGCAACAATAGATATTACATAAAATTTCATATTTGGTATCAAAACAACTCCTCCTCTATAATCCAAACATTAATCTAATCTTAATCTTAAATAATAACATTAATTCTCTCATTAAAGGGTGCATACAGGTTATTACTGCTATAGGAATTAAAGCAGCAATTGCTATACCTACTACATATTTCAATTTAAAACTACTATGATATAGCTTGTTTACACCTTTAGCATCTACCAGTATGGAACCAACCTTTAATCTGACTAAAAAGGTACTAGACATTCCAGGTCTACCTTTTTCTAAAAAATCTATCATATTAGTATGAGTTCCTACTGCAACTAT
>JAAZMG010000241.1 GCA_012798935.1 Tissierellia bacterium
ATAAAGATCATCCTGGAACTAAATTCTTACACAAGGAAAATTTTGATAGGGGAAAGGCACTATTCGTTACGGTAGATAATATTTCAAGTGCAGAGCTTACAGATATAAACTATCCTTTCATCATGACTACAGGTAGAGTTCTATACCAATACCACAGTATGACAATGTCTGGTAGAGTAGAAGAACTTAATAAAAAGGTCCCTGACTCTTATATAGAAATTAATACAGCAACTGCCGATAGATTAGAATTAGACGACAAGGATAAAGTTAAGGTTACTTCTAGGCGAGGCTCTGTAATTACTACAGTAAAATCAACTGATATAATACCTGAGGATATTTTGTTTATGCCTTTTCATTTTTCAGATGCAGCGGTCAACTATCTAACTAACCCAGAAGTAGACCCCATTGCAAAGATACCAGAATTAAAAGTAGCATCTGTAAAGGTTGAAAAAGTTGAATAGGTTTTTATATTTAATTAGTTATTTTTTACATCTTTTATTCTATGCTTATTAATAAAACTTATAATTACCTTAGGGTCTAGATTAGTTATTATTAAACCAATTAATATGATAATAACCCCTAGCCATTGCATTTTTGAAAGTTGTTCAGAAAGAACAATCCTTGCAGTTAATAATCCTGTTATTGGAACAAGTAATGATAAAGGAGCTATTTCCCCAATAGAATGTTTTGCGATTAACTGACTCCACATACCATAGCCAAATAAAGTGGCACCAAAACTTAAATATAATATAGCAAATACGGATATTGCATTTAAATTAGTAATTGCACCTATCAAGGTTTGAGGAGTATCTAGCATTAAAGCGAATACTAAAACTGGAAGTGGTGGTATCAAACTACTCCATACAATCAAACCTAGCATATCTAGCTTTTCTCCATTAGCAATAGCTTTTTGGGAGACAAAGCTTACAATTATATTTGAAAGAGCCCAAAAAATAGGAGCAAATATTGTCAATATAAAAACCTTTATTGGAATCTTTGTCACTCCACTTGTCCCTGATGCCATTCCTATAACAAAAAGCCCCACAGCAGCAACTAAAAATCCTATTATTTGTTTAGTCTTTAGCTTCTCTTTTAAAAATATCCAGGCAAAAAATGGTGATATGAAGGCCTGTAGTTGCACTATTATAGAAGCTAAACTAGCAGGCATACCCATCTCCATTGCATAAAATAAACATGAAAACTGTCCAACCCCTACAGTAAGCCCATAGAGAACTATATATTTCCATTCTAAATTTGGCCGCTTAATAAAAAACACAGCAGGTAATGCAACTATTAAGTATCTTAAAGAAACCAATAGCATAGAAGGAACTCCGTCTAAGCCTAACTTAATAACAGTAAAGTTTGCTCCCCATACTATTACAACCAATAATGCAAGCATAATATCCTTTTTCTTCACAATAATACCCCCTATACAATATGTTTAGACTTAACTCTTAATAATTCTAACATAGTTATTTATGTTAATTATATCCTCTTTACTTTACTATTTCTACTAATTATTTTAATCAACTTTTTTACTGAAAGGTTCTATATGAACTATCACTTGTACATTTTTGTTGATATCATTTCTGATTCTTTCTTCAATACTATGAATCAATTCATGAGATTCTTCTACACTCAAGTTAGGTTCAGTCATGATATGCATATCAATATGCAAGTCATTTTCACTTCCTCGACTACGAATATTATGGGCATCTTTGACCTGTTCAAAGCTCAAAACAATACTTCTTATTTTATCAGTATCAACTACAACCTTATCAACCAATATATCACTATTATCTTTAAATATCTCATAAGCTGCGTTAAAGATAAAACCTGCTACAATAAAAGATGCAATAGGGTCAATTACATGTGGTAATCCCATCTTAATACCTATGAGGGTTGCTAAAACTCCAATTGACACATAGATATCACTTCTTGTGTGCATAGAGTCAGATATAAGGATCTGGCTATTCAGTTTCTTACCTTTTCTATATTCAAATGTACTAACGAAGATATTGATACAAAGAGTTAGCAGTAAGATTACAAGGCTTTCTATCGTTACATTGGGTAAAACGGGATTGCGTAATCTGTCTATTGCATTAATGATGATTCTACCACCTATTACAAATAACATACCGGCAATAAACAATCCAGCAAGCATCTCAAATTTCCTATGTCCATAAGGATGGTCCTCGTCTACAGGCTTGGAAGCCAACTGAATACCAATTAATCCAACTATATTTGATGAACCATCTGTTAACGAATGGAAACCATCTGCAGTCATACTAGTACTTTTAATAATGGTACCAATGATAATTTTCAACACTGCTACAGCTAGATTTGCAAAAAGAATTATCCATAATACCTGTTTAACCTTATTAAAATTATTATTCATGAAATTTTTCCTTTCCCATAAATTTTTAATACTTTTTCTAATTATAAAAAAATCTGTGAAACTATATTTTTATATGCTATAGTCCCACAGGTTTTATATCCTGCTGCCAAATATGGCCCGGCACCATGCATTTCATAGAATGCATCGCCTGCTCTATTTAAAATATTTATTCACTTGTTTTATACTATTATATTCCATACTACTTGTATTTATCAAATGTTTTTTCCTGTATGATAGTGTCAAGTAATTGTTGGAAAACAATTAAAAAATAATTTTCTAAATAATATTAGAATAATAACTCCATAATCATATAATGTAATAATTTGTAATTTTAATTTCGCTTTACCTTAATAAACCTA
>JAAZMG010000030.1 GCA_012798935.1 Tissierellia bacterium
GATATTAATTGAGTTACCGTTTTATTGATCATAGGACTTATGCTTTGTCCCAACTTAGAAAACAATTCATCTATGCTGGTCTTTATATAATCAAAGATTCCATATTTATCAATCTCTTTTAAATAACCTGGGGTTTTTGATAGCCATTTTTGAGTTTCACTGGCATAGTATGGAATATCCTTGCCTAAGTTCTTCATACTTTCTATTACTTTAGGCGTAATTATAGTAAAAAATAGTATAATTGTTCCATAAAATATCAAATAAACTATTAAAATATTTACCCAACGCTTTAAATTAAAATGCTTTTCTAAAGTATTTAGCAAAGCATTTAAAAAAAAGGCTATTACAAAGGCCCATATGAAGGGTTTTGTAATATTTCCTATTGTCCTACAAAAATTAGGATTATCAATTACCTTCCAAATAAAAAATGAAATAATAAGTACAATAAAAAATTTAATATAACTAAACTTCTTCTCTATTTTGTTTCCCTCCCTTTCAATATATATTTACTATATTCTATCATGTTTTAGTTCTATGTTAAAGAAAAACCATAAAAAAGAAAACCAGCCCCTATGCTAGCTCCCTTATGCTTGTCCCTTGCCCAATAACTACTAATAAGTTAGCACTGGGTTTTTATATTGATAAATGAGTCAAAGGATATCCTTTGACTCATTTATTTACTCCTCGTATTCTACTTCTAGTTTAATGCTTCCTGGCATCTGATTTAAATTTGTTTTTACAATGGCAAAAGGATAGGTAAAGCCTTGAGATACAATATCATTTACATCTGGATCTCTAAATTTAGCATAAACCGTCAGCTCAAATTCATCTTTGGTTACCTTTTCTTTTACTATGTTTTCTACCTCTACAGTATATCCTCCAGTTTGCTTTTCTCCCCTAGTTACTAACACATAGATTTCATCATTTAACCTACAACTTAATGCCCTCTCTTCTGTTAAATATTTAGGAAGTATTTCTTTAATTTTTTCTGGAATTTCAGATGATTCAAGAATTTTGTACTTCACTTTCTTATCACCCTTATTAAAATATTTTGGACTCAATAAAATTGCAGATATCAATATAAGGATTACTCCCATAATTATATGGTTTCTTTTCAAGTCTATCCCCCCAAACCAAAATCTCTTATATTATATTATTCCTAGAGAGATAGATTTATGTTTACTAAAAAAGAAATAGCACCAAAACGCAAGGTGCTATTTCTTTTTTACCTGGATAATATCTTTTTTGATTTTTTAATTATATTTTCTACACCTAATCCATACTTTTCTAAAAGTTTATTTCCATTACCTGATTCTCCGAAGGTATCCATAGTACCTATTTTTTCTACATAGGTAGGAACATTTTCAACTACAACTTCTGATACAGCACTACCTAAGCCTCCAATAATATTATGTTCTTCTACAGTAACTATTCCTTTAGTCTCTTTAGCAGCTTTAATTATTATATTCTTATCTATTGGCTTAATAGTAGACATATTAATAACTCTGGCTGATATATTTTCTTCAGATAATTTATCTGCTGTAATTAATGCTTTTTCAACCATTACTCCTGTAGCTATTATAGTTACATCCTTACCTTCCTTTAACTCTACTCCCTTACCTATTTCAAATTTATAATCTTCATCAAATATTACTGGCACCTTAGATCTTCCTAATCTAATATATACCGGTCCATCGTATTCCGCTGCCTTATATATACATTGTTTTGCCTCTACTCCATCTGCTGGGCTTAAAACTACCATATTAGGTAAGGATCTCATAATACTTATATCTTCAAGAGCTTGATGAGTAGCCCCGTCTTCTCCTACCATTAAACCCGCATGAGTAGCTGCTATTTTTACATTTAGATTTGGATAACAAACGGAATTTCTTATTATTTCAAATGCTCTTCCCGTAGCAAACATAGCAAAAGAACTTGCAAAAGGTATTTTCCCAGCTGCTGCCAAACCTGCTGCTGTACCAATTAAATTTTGTTCTGCAATCCCTACATTAAAGAACCTTTCTGGAAATTCTTTTTTAAAAGTAATTGTTTTAGTTGATCCAGAAAGATCTGCATCTAATACTACAATATCTTTATTTATTGTTCCTAATTCCCTTAAAGCTTCACCATAGGCATCCCTTGTAGCTATCATATTAGTCAATTATGCCACCTCCTAGTTCATCTAAGGCTTTTCTAGTTTCTTCTTCTGAAGGTGCTTTGCCATGCCAACCAGCCTGGTTTTCCATGAAAGACACACCTTTTCCTTTTATAGTTTTAGCAATAATCATAGTTGGTTTACCTTTTGTTAACTTGGCTTCATCAATAGCCTTAATTATTTCCTCAAAAGAATGACCATCAATATTTATTACATGCCAACCAAAGGATTTAAATTTATCATCTATAGGCTCAATATCCATTACATCTTTATTAAATCCATCGATTTGTAATCCATTATGATCTAAAAATACAGTAATATTATCTAGTTTATGGTGGGCTGCAAACATTGCTGCTTCCCAGATTATACCTTCCTGTACTTCCCCATCACCAATAAGAGCATATACTCTATAATCCTTTTTATCAACCTTTCCTGCTAAAGCCATCCCATTGACAGCAGACAAACCTTGACCTAAAGAACCTGTAGTCATATCCACACCTGGAGTTCCCTTCATATCTGGATGTCCTTGTAACATGGAGTCTATTTTTCTTAAACTTTTTAGTTCTTCTTTAGAAAAATAACCTTTCTCTGCTAAAGCTGCATAGAGAACTGGAGCTCCGTGCCCTTTAGATAATACAAATCTATCCCTATCTTCCCAATGAGGATTTTTAGGGTCTATATTCATCTCCTTAAAGTACAGGGTAGCCAATATTTCACAAGCTGACAAAGACCCTCCTGGATGACCAGATTGTGCCCTACTGAGCATTTTTATTATATTAATTCGCATATTGTTTGCAATAGTCTTTAAATCCTTATATTTATCCATAATATCCCTCCTATTGATTTTCAATTTCTTCAAATCCTTCTCCTAATACTTCAGATATTTCAGTAACCATTATAAAAGCCTCTTTATCAATGCTATATACTATGTCTTTAATCTTGGTAAATTGTGACCTATTAACAATACAAAGAAGTACATCCTTCTCTTTCTTGGTATACATTCCTATACCTTTAAACAAAGTAACTCCTCTTTCTAGTTCTTCCATTATCCTCTGGGAAATCTCCTTAGGCTTATTGGTAATAATTAAAAATCCTTTTAAGTATCCAATACCTTCTAATATTAAATCTATTACTTTAATTGATACAAATAAAGATATTATAGAGTAAAGAGAGGTTTCTACTTTTTTATCCACTACTCCTGCAAAAATCACTACTAATACATCAATAATCATCATAAAAGTAGCTATGCTTAAGGATGGAAAAAATTTATTAAGTATAGAGCTTGCTAAATCCGTTCCACCAGTAGTACCACCTGATTTAAATACTATGCCTAGTCCAACTCCAGACACTAATCCACCAAATATAGAGGCTAAAAGCAAATCAGGAGTAACTAACTTTTCTGGAATTATCTTTAAGAATAAAGATAACAAAGCTGTACAATATAGGGTTTTCCAACCAAAACTCTTCCCTAAAACTATTATCCCAATAATAAATAAAGGTATATTTATAGCTAAGTTAGTTATATATACAGGTACATTTACTATCTGTTTAAATACAATTGCAAACCCAGTTACTCCACCTGGTGCAATAGTATTCGGTTCTAAAAATAATACCAATCCTACTGCCAATAAAAATGCACCTACACTTAAACCTAGTAATGATGTTACAGTTTTATACCAATTTTCTTTTGTCATAAAAGTCCTCCTATATCAGTCAACTACATTCTTAGAAAATAATATATATAGCATAAACTTAGGTATTACCATTTGTCTTTTAATACGGGAAGGTTCTTTTATCAATCTATATAACCATTCTAATCCTAACTTTTGAAAAACTTCTGGTGCTCTTTTAGCATTCCCAGATAATATATCCATTGTACCTCCATTACCTATTATGACCTTACCTTTAAGCCTATTCTTATTTGCATCAATCCAAATCTCTTGTTTAGGAAATCCTAATCCGGCAAATATAATATCTGGTTTTACCTCATTAATTCTATGTATAATACTTAATTCTTCTTCATGATTATTATGCCCTATATGGCTACCTTTAAAATATCCATGATGATATCCTACTAGTTCAATATTTGGATACTTTTTTATAATATTTTCCCCAGCTGCTTTAGCTACTCCATCTTTTCCACCTAATAAAAACAAGCTATAACCTTTTTCATTAGCAATTTCTAAAATCTTTATTGACAAATCAAAACCCGTTACCCTTTCTTTTAAAGGTTTTTTCTTTATCTTAGAACCATATATTAGTCCAATACCATCTGGAGTTACTAAATCTCCAGCATTTATAATATCCCTTATATCCCTATCATCTTTAGCGGCCATAACTATCTCTGTATTTGGAGTATATATAGTTTTTAATTTATCTTCCATTAAGAACTTTTCCACAATTGCAGCTGCCTCATCTAATGTTATATTATCTACTCTAAGGTTAAATATTTTTATACTATCCAAAACCTCACCTACTTTTTTAAAAGTTCTAAGGCCATATGGGTATTTCTTAATGCCTTATCCCTCATATGTTGATCTAATTCCATTAGCCCAACCTTTAGTTCCTCTCTATTATTCCATACATAGTCAATGTTTTCAACTAGTTGTTCATATTCTATATTTTTCACTGGACACATATGCTCCATATCTATTGATTTCAAAAAACCTTCTATTTTAGGATCATATACGATGCCTACCATAGGTACGCCTTGAGTGGCAGCATATATTAATGAATGAAGTCTCATAGCAATTATCATTTCTAATCTTTTGGTAATCCCCATAATATCCTCTACACTATATTTATTTTTAAGTATATAAGAGCCTTCCTCGGTTACCCTGTCTAAAATACTATTACTAATATCTAAATCCTCTGGATAGTGCATAGGAATCAAAACTACATTGGCATTATATTCATCTATAATATAATTTATAGCACTAGCTACAGTATCTATTAGATTTTCTGCACTTCTCCAGTTTCTAACTGAAACTCCAACTAAAGGTTTATCTCCTGGTATTCCTTCCTTTTCAAAAATTCCAAGGATTATTTCCTCTTTGGTAGGTTCTAAAGTAAATACCGGATCTGCCGTTACATAAATACTATCATTTTCAACCTCTAATTCCTTTAAAAATATTTCAGAATCCTCATCTCTCAAGGTTATTAAATCTACTTTATTTAAAATTTTTCTAGTTAAAAATCTATTTATCTTTCTATTTATTGGTCCTATACCATTAGCATATACCATTACAGGCTTATTAAATAATTTTGCTAATTTCATAAGAGTTATATAGTATAGCAAAGAACGAGTACTAGTTATATCCTGTAAAAGACTTCCTCCACCACTTATAAACAGATCACAATCTTTAATTGCTTTAATTACATCTTTAATACCAAATCTATTTATAGCATTTATATCATATATTTTTTTGGTGAAAGTTGGATTATTGGAGAAAGCAGTTATTTTTACATTGTCATTATATGCTTTTATATCCTTAACCATAGCTTTTAAAATAGCATCATCCCCACTATTATCAAACCCATAGTAACCAGAAATTAGTATCTTTTTGTTTGCACCCATATATATTCTCCTTTTTAACCAATCTCCTCAGGTTTACCTGAAATTCGCATAAGAGCTAGTAAAAGGGCAACTAATGTCCAAAAAGTTATTATTATTCTAGGAAGGTATAGAACACTTTCTACTGCTCCATGGCCTAATAGTGCTGCTAAACCAGCAAGAACCCCTGCTGCCATAGTTCTAATATACCTATCCTCTCCTTTAATAAGTCTCTTAATCGAATATTTATATATTATAAATATAAGGCCTAAGAAAACTATTAAGCCTAATATGCCCATCTCACCTGTAATCTGTAGATAGGTGTTGTGAGAATGATAAACAGGCATTGTCCTTATATAGGTCTCAAATGTATGTTTAAAAGGGATATATCCAAAGCCTACTCCTACAAGCCAATTATCTCGAATAATATCTAAAGTAATACCCCACATTTTAAGCCTATATGCATTAGAGGAATCCCTTAGATTTCCAATACTTGAAATTCTATTCAATATACTTTGAGGTAAAAAGTATAACCCACCTAATACCAAAGGAATAATGGATAAAAGTAATTTCTTCTCAATCAATATTACAAATATCAATATACCAAAGGCAAATCCTATCCATCCCCCTCTTGATAAAGTCAAGACTAAAGCCAACATCAAAATTAAGCTAATACCTAAAAATATAGCTTTTTTATGAAGCTTCTTTGAATACCAAAATAAAGATATGGATATGGGAATAATCATAATCAAATACTCTGCTAATATATTTGGGTTTCCAAATACAGAAAACACTCTAGTTTTTACATCGGGATTGTTAGCAGCATCAACCCATTTGTCCTCCATATCTACCCCAACCTTATATTGATACAAGCCATATAAAGCTACCAAAGTAGCGGCAATAACTAAAAATGTAATGAGTATATTAAAATCTTTCTTTGTTTTAATGCTATTGACTAAAACAAACATAAAACCCATAGCTGTAAGATGAATAGCTAAATCCCTAAAACTCCCAAGGGGATCAATAGATGTAATAGTTGAAATCAAAATAAGCAAAGCAAATACAAGGATGGGTAAATCCATAGGCTCTTTGGTTAAAGGATTTATATCCTTAAACAAGGCTTTATACAAATAGACCCCCACCATAAAAATCATATATAGCAAATTCAGCATATCAGGCATAAAGGGCAATAAAATTACCGCTGCAAATATGCCTAATCTTATATCATGGAGTATTAATACTACTCCCATAGTTCCTAACAAAAAAAGTACAAAGTAATTTAAAGGTAATTTATAATATATTAAAGAAAATATTATACCTAAACCTATAGGGAGAATTAATTCTTTTTTCTTCATGCAATCTACCACCACTGATCCACTCCCTCATCAATAGTAAATAGGCTTTTAATAAAGGCATAGATATAGCTTCCTCGTAATACATTTTTATAGTTCTCCTTTACGCCTAATCCTATGAAGGAGATAAGCACTAATAAAAATGAAATTATATAGGACTTGCCTGCATAAAAGCCTCTAATTAAATTATTCAAAGCAATACCTACCCCAAAGCTAATGAAAAATACATAGAAAGTTGTCTGCAGCCCAACATTTTCATGAAATAGATTATAAATTACACTATATATAATGCTTCCATGATTATTTTCCTCTATTTTTTCCCTTAAAAAAGTAAAGATTTTGCTTATCCTATCAACTATGTGACAATATAAAGCATACAAAGAACTTTCCCTCACCAAACTTCTATTGGAGATAAATAGTCTAGCCATATGAGAGCTTTTAGACAAATTCTTAAACCCTTTTAAAATAGAATCATTAAACTTTTTTAAAAGACTATATTCATAAGCTCTAGATAAGATATTCCAAATCTTAACTAATATACTTACAATAATACTATTATACATAGTACCACCTCTAGTTCTTCTATTGTACTTCTACACCAAGGATAGTGCCCAGAACTGCTACATTTCTATTTTTAAGTTTAAATTGGGTCCCAATCCTAATTTGCTCTCCACCAGCTATTATTACATCCGGATTTTCTTTTACATCTGCCTCCACAGTCATAATAACTACATATTTATCGGGAACTTCTGCCGATATCCATCTTCCATCTCCAGATTCAACAGGTTCTTTATAGTTTTCTACCTTCTTTTCTATAATCTGGCCTATTATTCCTCCTTTATCGTAATGATATAAAGGATCTCCTATAACTATCCCATCTACAGTAGGAGTTCTAATATCCGAAACTTCTATTGTAATAAGAGCTTTTTTTGTTTCAGCAGCAATCCCAGGATTCTTTTTCATTCTTTTAGCACCGCCTACAATTAATAGAGCAATTATCAATATTACTGCTAGATCAATTATATTTATTATGCCAAATAATTTACCTTTTTCATTTACTATTCTCATATAGATTACCTCCTATATTCCAAAATCTGTTTATATATTTTATGGTGCTCTTCTGCCATTCTTTTTGAAGAAAAGTTAAGTTTAACACTTTCAAATAAATTTTCTCCCATTGTTTTTATCTTATTCTGATTTTCCATAAAGAAAATTATTTTTTCGGCTAAAGCTTCACTATCCCCTACATTGATTAACCAACCATTAAATCCATCTTCTATTAGATGATTAATACCTCCTACCTCTGTACTAATAACTGTTTTTTTAAGCCTTGCCCCCTCTAATATAACATAGGGAAAACTTTCACTAATTGAAGTCAATGTGTTTATATCAATAGCATTAAAAAAAGAATATTGATCCTTAACAAATCCTAAAAAATAAACATAATCTTCTATTCCCATTTCTTCAACCAAAGTCCTAAGATTTTTCTCATCATTTCCTGTTCCAGCAATTAAAAATATAGCATCTTTCCTCTCTTGAAGAACTTTATATGCGGCTTTTATAAAGGTTTCATGATCTTTAACTAAATCTAATCTTGCTATAATTCCAACTAGAGTCTTTCCCTCTCCTTGAATATTATATCTACTTAAAAACTCTTCTCTTGATACATAATCCATATCACCTTCTAGATCTATCCCATTATAAACTGTGAAAATTTTATTTTCCTTAAAACCTCTATCTACTAACATCTGCTTAAAGGTATTGGAAATAGCTATATAGTAATCAAACCTTTTTAAGGCTATAGAATTAATAGCAGTGTAAACTATTCTTTTATAAAAATTATCTTTAAAATCCAATTTGTAATCGCTATGTATAGTTGTAATCATAGGTTTGTTTATTTTGTTTTTCAAAATCATAGCAATAAAATTGGCTCTAGCTCCATGACAATGGATTATATCGTAATCTTCTTTATCTATTTCATCCTTTAGTCTGCCTATTACAGACATATCAGATCTTTTTTTCTGCTTGAATACCTCAATATTGATTCCAGCATCTAGGGCTTCATAGTAGAATATATCTTCTATAAAGCAAATGACTTTAGCATCTATTATCTTGTTTAACTCTTTTACTAATGAAATAATATGGGTTTTAGCCCCACCAGTATCTCCGCCACTAATTAAGTGAAGAACTTTCATTATGATTAGCTCTATAAATTAGAGCCTCCCTCCCTCCATTTATGGATAAAAAGACGTACTATATATTATACCATAATCTACTTGTCCCTTCTATAGGCATTTATTGTTTTGCAAATCCCTTTGTTAATACCCTATCTATTTTATCACTATATCTTTTCTTTAAATCCTTATTTGTTTTAAAAGAAAACAACAAGTTATAATGGCTACTTAACTGTCTAAATTGTTCAGGTCTAAAACCTTCTACTTTCAACTCCCTTTCTATTTCTATAAGAGTGTTCAAATCAGTCTTAACAAATACTTCTGCACCATATCCACTTTTAGCAATAAATCTTTTTCTTCTATCCAATAGCCTAAAAACGCTAAAGTCCATAGCCCATTGAGAATCAAAAATATGATATACTTCGCCTTTTTTATTATACAAGCTTTCGTCCATTATACTTAAACTATTTACCAATATTGGAGTTATGGGGCAATTAACCTCGTACATATAAATTATATCAAAGTCTTTACCCCATATTTCTAGTGCTTTTATAACAGACCTAGTAGTTTCAATATGATCTCTATGACCATCTAGTAAAAATGGGGTATATATGATGGTAGGTTGTTCCTTATCTAGTATATTAACAATCTTAGTAATTAGCTCTTGTTTTTCTGAATCTAATGCCCCATCTGCTTCATCTAAAAAGTAAACTTCTCTAAATCCATAGATATCCTTTACTTTTCCCCCTTCCTCTTTTCTTTCCTTTATTACATCTTCTCGAGAAAGGTTGCTTGTGCTTCCTCCTCCATCGGTTAAATATACCAAGACCCTTTGATTGTCTGCTTCTTTATGTTTTAATAATGTAGCCCCTAAACCAATGGTTTCATCATCTACATGGGGGGAAAAAACTAGTACTCTTTCCCCTTCTCCTATCATATCATCTATCTTATATCCTTCCCTCACATTATTGTTCTTATAATAAAAATAGGTATATATATGGTTTATAAACCTTATAGGATACTTTAACATTATCTTAGTTAACTTCTTAAACATATATTTCACATCCTTAAAAAAATCCTACTTTATTTCATACTCTCCTCTAACCAAAAATATAGCCTCTGTAATAGCTAAAACTCCCCTATTGTCATCTCTAGGAACAATAAGTAGATGATTAGGTGGAACTAATTTATCCATACCTAGATCCTTCCCTTCAGTTACATCTGATAAACCTCCTAATTTCCCTGCAATGATCTTTGCTCTTCCACTTCTCAATATGATTTCTGTACCATTTTTGCCAATTATGGATTGACTAGGCATTATCTCAACCACCTCCAAATTATTAGATACATTATTTCCTGAACCAGTATTTATTTTATCTAATCTTTCATCTACATAATATTTTAATTGTTCTATTCTTTTTTCTAAATAACTTAGAGATACTAAAGGGTCTTCTTCTGATCCTGGTTCTGAAAAAACAACAGTAGTACCTAATACAAAGGCTATAACCCCTAACACTAAAATAATCCCTTTAATTCCATTTTTTTTCACTTTAATTACCTCCCAATATATTAAATTCTTGTTAAAAAAAGTCACCTTTAAAAATGGGAATATCAATTTTACTAGTATCTTGATTCTCCCTTTCAAAAGATACTATAGTCGTTCTGTTTTTAAACATTTTATATATAATAGTTCTCTTAGTGGTATAGTTAAATAAAATTGGATAATTTACCTTTGTAAAATATTTGCTATATTTGTCATTAAATCTACCTAGTACATAATAAATGTTTTTCTTTCGTCCATAAAGCAAATAGCTTTGTCCATCTTTTTCATAATAATGATATTTGTTTATAGGAGATTCTCCAAATTTCCAAATTAAATAATCATCGTCAATATATTTAGATTCTTGTTTTAATTTAGTCCTACTAAGCACAGGTTTTAAATAACAATATTTATTGACTTTCCAGCCTAGTTTTAAATTACCTGGTAGAGAATTTTCATTTGGAAAATTATATATAAAAGCGTCCTTTATTTTCTCTAAAGCAATTAAACTCATCTTTGAGAATATACCTCTACCTCTATATTCTTTAAGAACTGCAGTATCACAAGGTTGATAGGATAGATGCCCATTAATATCATTTCTCCAAAAACTTCGTATACCTACTAACTTATTTCCATCATAAGCTAAAACTAGATATGAATCGCCATAGATATTGTCCATATATTTCCAATTAAACCAATCCATATTATAGTCAAGATTAAAAACCCTATTAAATACACTAATAAAACTATCCTTTTCTCCTTGGGTAAGATTACTACTTAATTTACATTCATAAGTAATGTCTTCCTTCATAAATAAGTCCCCTTTCTATTATCATCCACCAACTCTTTCTTCATTAAATTATACTATATATTAGCAAGGTTTCAAATGATATTACAAATAAAAAATAAGCATCTTTTCCTATGCTTATTTTTATAATTCTATTAAACCTATACTGATTTTTAAACATTCATCAACCTTAACCATCATCTCATCATTAAATCTACCTATTTTTTCTCTAAGCCTTTTTTTATCAATTGTTCTAACCTGCTCTAATAAAACTACAGAATCTTTAGGTAATCCATATTCAGGTGCGTTGATTTCTACATGGGTAGGTAGTTTTGCTTTATTGATCTGAGAAGTAATAGCAGCTATAATAATAGTAGGGCTGTACTTATTTCCTATATCGTTTTGTATAACAAGAACAGGCCTTACTCCACCTTGTTCCGAACCAATAACAGGACTTAGGTCAGCATAAAAAACATCTCCTCTTTTCACAATCACATTTTTTCACACCCCATAAGCCTTGCTTCATAAACATTTAGTTCTATCATATCCTGTTCAAATCCTACTTCAGCAAGAGTTAGGTTGATTTGACTCATTTCTAGATATCCATCTTTAAGTTTTTGAGAAACTTCAACTTTTCTTTTTTCACGAATGTACAACTTCATGGCTTCTTTTACAAATTCATTTCTATTTTTCTTTTCCATAGATACGATAGAATCCACTTCTTCTAGCAAGCTATTTGGTAAACTAACCATAATCCTTTTAGTTTCAGCCATTAATTTTGCACCCCCAAGTAAATGTTACTTTAATAAAAATATATAAATATACGAAACAAACTTAAAACTAATATCATATGTCAATTATATATTCTTTACATTAATTGTGTCAATATTAGTAATAATTTATGCAAGGTTTTACAATTGCCAAATATGAGTGTAAGCTACTAAATGCTCGCACAGAAAGCAAAAACTCAATAGAGTAGATATCTATCCTATCTCCATTCTCTTAGTGCCTTGGATATTTTACGCAAGGAAGGCGATTCTTGATTTTTCCTATTGTGGAATTCTCCTTACAACCTTATATATCCTGTTGTCAAAAAACCATATCGCATATATTATATCATATACATCATAAAATCCAGTCATTGATTTTATAACACTTATATACAATAGGTTAGTCTAATAAATAATCCCTCACCTCTACTATATTCCCGTTTTGAATATATACTCTAGGAACTCTTCTTCCTACCATACAAACTATTTCATAATTAATAGTATTTAATTTATCTGCTATTTCATCCACGTGAGGATATCCTTCTTCTCCATATCCAAATAGTACTACCTCATCTCCTACTACTATATCATCTATACCTGTTACATCTATCATGCATTGATCCATGCATATTCGTCCAACTATAGGCACTCTTCTACCTTTTACAAACACCTCTCCTTTTGGTGCTAAAAGTCTTGTAAATCCATCAGCATACCCAATTGGAATAGTAGCAATCTTAGATTCTTTTTCTGTAACAAAAATTTGGCCATAGCTAATTCCTGTACCTTTAGGAACCTTTTTCACATTAGAGATCTTGGCTTTTAAAGTCATTGCAGGCTTTAAATCTATCTTTTCCTTATTAACCTCATCTGAAGGCCAAAGTCCATATATCATTATACCTCCACGAACCATATCTAAATTATATTCCTTAAAATCTATTATGGCTGCACTATTAGATACATGCTTAATTGGTATATGGACCCCTTCTTTCTCAAGCTTTTCAATTATCTCCATAAATCTATTATATTGTACCTTTGTGTAAGACTTATCCTTTTCATCTGCTGTTGCAAAATGAGTAAAGATTCCTTCCATATTTAAATTTGGTAACTTCGATATTTTAATTATTTCTCCTATTGCCTTGTCATTAGGTAAAAAACCTATTCTACCCATTCCACTGTCGATCTTTATATGAATAGTTGCATCTTTACCTAGCTTAATAGCTTCTTCCGAAAGGGTCTTAGCACTTTCATAATCAAATATTGTTTGAATAATATCCCATTTTACAACCAGAGGATATTGATTCTTTGGAGTATATCCAAGTATTAGGATAGGAATACTTATATTTGATTTTCTAAGTTCAATAGCTTCAGATAAAGTAGCTACAGCTAATCTATCTGCACCATTATCTAAGAAGGTCTCTGCCGACTTTATCGCCCCATGACCATAAGCATCTGCTTTTACTACAGCGGTCACCAAAGAACCTTCTTTAGTGTTTTTCCTTACTTCCCTGATATTATGGGCCAAATTATCCAAATCTATCTCTGCCCAAACAGGTCTAATTTCATTTAATGTACACATACGATCCCTCCTATAAATAAAACCCTAATTTATATTTCCTTTTCATAATATATTCGTCTTATAGGAGGCAAAATCCTTCTTTTTTGTTTAAATTTTTTAAACATTCTCTTGGTTTCCTATATATTGACAACTTATTCTAAAATTTTTATACTATGGGGAATGTTATCCAATATATCCCTTCCGATCATGCCGTACTCACCTTTATCTATCCTTGCTAAATCGCCGGCTAATCCATGACAATATACTCCTAACATAGCTGCTTCGTATGGAGCCACCCCTTGCCCTATTAAACTAGTAATGATACCAGTTAATACATCTCCACTTCCAGCTGTAGCCATACCTGGATTTCCAGTAGAATTAATATATATATTTCCCCTTTTATTACCGACTATAGTATTTGCTCCCTTTAATACCGTTATTACATTATATTTATTAGATATATATTTAGAATATTCCATAGGTTTTTTTTGAATTTCCCTTATGCTTATCCCTAACAGTCTAGATAATTCTCCTAAATGAGGGGTTATTATGGTACTACCCTCTCTATTTGATAATATGTCAGGATCTCCCATAGATATGCAATTTATTCCATCTGCATCTAATACTACTGGTTTCTTATAATTTAATAATATTCTTTTAATAATCTCTATCCTTTCTTCATCAACCCCCATACCAGGCCCTATGGCCAGTACGTCCATATCTTTTATTATTTCTTCTATTTCCTTAAATGAATTTAAAGTAAAATAACCTGTATTATTATCTTCTACAGGTTTGATTATAGCTTCTATTAATTTTATTGAAAGAATTTCACTTATGCTCTTTGGTATAATAGTATAGACCAATCCACTACCAGTTCTAAGAGCTGCCATAGTGGATAAATAAGGAGCACCTGTCATACCGGTACTACCTGCTATTATTCCAACCCTACCAAAAGTTCCTTTATGGGAATACTTTTTTCTTTTAGGTAATATGTTTTTAACATTTTTAGGAACCATAATATTATTTATATATCCTTTTCCCTCCCCTATTGCAAAGGCAATAGCGTATTCCTTTTCATGAGATACAGATAGATAAACCCTATCTATTCCTAATTTACGGCAAAGGTTAAAGCCTTCATTATATAACTTTACATAAGGTTTCCCTTTTTCATCATGGAGAATCTCTATATCCTTCCAATTAACCTTCCCCACTCCAGTACCTAGAATTTTTGATACAGCCTCTTTAGAAGCAAACATACCTGAAATGGTTTCAAGACTATGGTTTCTTTTATTTATATATTTTATCTCCTTTTCTGTAAAAATTTTATTTAGAAAGTTATATTTTTTTTCAATAAGCAAATTCTCTATTCTAGATATCTTTACTATATCTACTCCATTTCCTATAATCATAAGAATTCTCCCCTAATCCAATATTTCCTCATCTAGCTTTTCCATTCTTTCACTTCCTAGCATACCATGTAAAAAAGAATAGGTAGAATCTATCCATTCTTCATAATCATATTTTTCATTTATTAATTTCTTTACTCTTTCCCTTAATGTTTCCAATTCATCTATAACATACTTTAACTTTTTTTCCTTATCTTTAAGTTCTTTATAACCATAATCAACGGTAGCTTTCAATAAATTAAAATTTAACTCTCTTATATCTTGAGGAATAGTTTCTAGTTCAAAAGTTATATCATCTAATTCTTCATTTATATCTTCGATTCTACCCTTATATTCGTCTAATAACCCAACGGTTTCTATCTTGTTTTCATTGTTTATTGCATCAGATATACCTAAAATCATTTTCATAGCATGTAATTTTTCTTTTTGAAGAGTAGCAACTGTCCTTTCTAACTCTTTTCCTTTCTTCACCATTTCAATTAATTCTTCTTTAATATATTGAATATTTTTGTTTTTTACATTCCCAAATAATTTTATCCAATCCTCATCCTTTATTAACAAAGGCACTTTGTTTTTCAGTATAATGTTTTTATCTAAATCTATATTTTTAAACATCATTATATCTCCTCCATTTATACATATTATACTACAAGTATAATATGTATAAATAAGGTATTAGGGCTAATTTTATTATCTATTTATTAAATCCTTCGCAGATCTTTCTGCATTAAACATAATTCTCTCTACATCTAAAGTCTTTATTTCCCTATTTTCCATTAAAATATTACCATCTACTATTACCGTATCTACATCGGAACCCTGTACAGAATATGCTAAAGAAGATACTACATTATGCAATGGATAAAAATGAGGTTTATCCATATCTATTAATATTATATCTGCCTTTTTATCTACCTCTATAGAACCAATTTCATTATCCCATAATAAAGCTTTTGCTCCATTAATAGTAGCCATTTTTAGTGCATCTATAGCTGGTACAGATATGGCATCCATATTTACCGCCTTATTTACTATAGCAGCTAAATTAATTTCTTCAAACATATTTAGATTGTTATTGCTAGAAGAACCATCAGTGCCTAAAGCTACATTTACTCCTTTTTTTAACATCTTGTCTATAGGTGCAAAGCCACTGGCAAGTTTTAAATTGCTACCTGGATTGTTCACTGGATTTACATTGTTGTCCTTTAATATTTCAATATCTTCATCGTCTACATGAACACAGTGAGCTGCTACTGTGGGGATCTTAAATAATCCTAAGTCGTATACATGTCTTATAGGGGATTTACCATAGATTTCAAAACTATCCTCTACCTCCTTTTTGGTTTCCGATAAGTGGATATGGATTCCTGTATTTAGTTCTTTGGCTAAGTCCATTATTTGGGCTAAGTAAGTTGGACTACAAGTATAAGGTGCATGGGGCGCCACCATTACCTTGATCCTCCCATCTCCTTTATTATGCCAATTTATATATAGATTCCTTGTATCATTTAACTTTTCTCTTTCCTTACCTGCCTCTTCTATTAATCCCCTAGTCAAAACTCCTCTCATACCCGATTCTTTTAATCCCTTTCCTACTTCATCCATAAAAAAATACATATCACAAAATGTAGTAGTTCCAAATTGAATCATCTCTACCATGCTTAGTAGAGAACCCCAATAAATATCTTCAGCTGTAAGATTTGCCTCTACAGGCCATATCTTTTGAGTTAACCATTCATGTAATGGTAGATCATCAGCATAGTTTCTAAGCAAAGACATACCAATATGGGTATGAGCATTTATTAGTCCTGGCATAGCAACTTTATTTTTACCATCTATAATTCTATCAACTTCTATATCCTGTTTTAATTCACCTATATGTTTTATTTTGTCTTTTTCAATATAAATATTTGTATTTTCTACTACTTCATTCTTGCCATCCATAGGCACCAAAGTTACATTTTTAATAAGTAAATCCATAGTATTCCTCCTCCAATATCTACTTAAATATAGTATATCATGTTAAATAGAAACTTTTATGCAAAAACTATATATTATTTGCCAGCAAATAATATATAGTTTTGATTTTTTGCTTATTATCTATTTTCCTAAAAAGTTTTTTATTCTTTTCAATAAAACATCTCCATTCTCTACATCTTTGGATAATTTTTCTATAGGACATATGTCCGTCTTATCCCTGTTTTTTATATAAGGACAAATCTCGTCATAAGCATAGGCTATATTACTTTTTCTTAGAACATCTATGGCACTATTAGACATTAGTTGAGCATAAACCTCCTTTATGCCTATATACTTACACAGCATAGCTGCTCCTTTTCCTATAACCCTATCGGCTATGGAAGCTCCTTTTAAATCTTCCTTCATTTCAGTAGCCAAGGTATACATAGGTTTTATACCCTTTTCACTACTTTTAAATATTAAGTTCCCATCCTTTACTACTGCTATACATAGGTTTTCTTTTTCTAAATATTCTTTAGCTATTTCTATATCTTTCAATTCTTCATCTCCTGCCCTCTACTTTTCTAGATTGTTCTAACTATTGTAATAAAAATTCTATGGCCCTAATTACCTCCATATAATCCTTGGTTTTAAGTCTTACTATTTTAGGTTGAATTTGTTCTGCATTAGGATAGAAAGATTTCCTAAAGGCAATATCATGTTGATTGTACTTTATCTCCAATTCAAATTTCTCTGGCATTTCAAGATTACATAGGTATAGGTTTTTCTTTAAACTATCTTTTACTCCATTTTTTATAAGTTCTAATGCTAATTGGGGGTGGATGTTTATTGTAGAATTCCCTATTCCTTCTTTTACTGGAATAGTAACTATATTTTCGTTTATTTTTTTAACCTCGTCACATATACCTAGATCCCCACTTAAAAACACTACAGGTACATGTAAGTAACTGGCTATATATGAATGGAGTAAAAACTCGGACAAATATTCTCCATTAAGCTTTATATAATCAATACCAGTATGCATACTATGGGATAAGGGGTTAGTATTGGTTCCACCAGCAGAATGATAACCTATGAAAAGTAGTGCATCAAAGGTTTCATCTAGCTCTTGCACCATAGAATATATATGACCACTCCATCCTCTTATAAGCTTAGTATTTTTAGGTAATAAATTATGGTCTATATTTCTCCCAGTTTCATGGGCATCTTTTATCCATATTTCATCTGCTCCTGCACTAATAGCTCCTTCACAGGCAGCCTTTACTTCTAAGGTCATTTGATGGGCAAAAGCCTTGTAGTCTTCCTTAAGTTTTTCAGTTTCATCCCAATGGGTAACTCCCGTAACACCTTCTATATCAGCACTAATAAATATCCTCATATATTAAACCCTCCTTGTGTAATAATGCCTTGTTGTTTTAATTATATCAGCATTAAGAAATGTTTTGTTAATTTTTCATATATTTTTACCTAATATATAAAAATATTTTTATCTTTTCTCAATTGATATAAAAACAAAAATATATTAGTATATATTTATATGTTTTGAGAGTCTAATTAATTTTAAAAGGAGAGGAATTCATATGGAACATAATGATCTATTAACAGGGGATTTGAAACGCAATCTGCTAAGGATATCCCTTCCTACTATGTTTGGATATATATTACAGGCCGTATATGATATGGTAGACATGATATGGGTTGGGCGTATTTCTGCTTCTGCTGTAGCAGGGGTTACTATTTTTTCCACGGTTTTTTGGCTAGTAATTGTACTTAATGAAATTATAGGCACCAGTTCTGTTTCTTTAATTACCCAATCTTACGGAAAAAAAGATATTGAAAGAACTAGAAAAATTGTAGAACAAACCTTAACCTTTAAAGCTTTGGTTGCTATTATATCAGCTTTAATAATCTCAGTGATTTTAGAACCATTGTTATCCTTTTTTACAACAGATGAAATAGTGCTCAAATCTGCTTTAGACTATGGATATATAAGGATGTTCTTCTTGCCTATTATGTTTTCTTCCTACTCAGTAAATACGGCTCTAAGATGTTTAGGCGATGCAAAAACCCCTATGAAGATAATGGTCATATCTTCCATTGCCAATATAATCTTAGACCCTATACTTATGTTTGATAAAATTCCAGGAACCAATATTCCTGGATTTAATATGGGAGTATTTGGAGCTGCATTAGCTACAGTTATATCTACTGTAATAGCTTTTTCTATAGGATTTTATATACTTCTTAAAGGAAATGACAAATTAAAAATAACCTTTAAAGGTTTATTTAAGTTGGACTGGGAAATCGATAAAAAATTGTTGACCATAGGACTACCCACTGGAATAGAAGTACTTATGAGGAATCTATCTAATGTTTTTACCTTAAAGTTTGTTTCCATATACGGAACCGATACAGTAGCTGCCGTAGGTATAGGTAGCAGATTGTTTGGTTTTGCCTTTATGCCTATTACGGGAATAGTTATGGGCTCTAGTACTGTAATAGGTCAAGCTCTAGGAGCTAATGATATAGATAGGGCTAGAGATACAGCTAAATTTGCAGCCATAGTAAATGTTACTATGATGGGGGTTTTAGCTTTAGTCTCCATATTATTTCCAAGGCAAATAATGAAAGTTTTTATAAAAGACCCTAATGTTATTAAAATCGGTATACCTATGATAAGATTATTAATTCCATCCTTAATATTAGCTGGATGGTCTTTAGGCTTAGGCTCTGTATTTACTGCTTCAGGCCATAATATCCCATTTTTACTATCAAGTGTTATTTCTAGATGGTGTGTCCAGATACCTATTCTTTATGTAACCACGAGGCTATTACATCTTCCTGTTATTTATGTTTGGCTTAGTTTCTTTGCTGCGGAGATTACAGAAGTGATAGTGGTTTTAATCCACTATAAAAAGGGGAAATGGATAACAAATAGGGTATAAATAGGATGGATTACTTAATCTATCCCATTTATCATTCTTTGTAAAAAGTCTATTATGTCTTTAGCCCTTGGTGGACAACCTTCAATATTTTTTTCAAATCCTGCAGTACATGTACCCACACCTATACCTTCTTCCTTTTTATCTTTAAATCCCTGACCTATACATATTTTTTCATTTATATTATCAAGAAAACCTTTATCCTTTAACCTATCTAAAGCATGAATAAGGCTACCATAACAAGCAGAACAAGCCATATCATCATCTATGTATTTTGCAAGTTCCCCTATAACCCTTGTTTTTGGTATAACCATAGGGATTGTATCCTTATTTAATTCTATCATATTATCCTTTTCTAATTGGGTACTTCCAACTCCTATTCTCTCTGCTATTTTTATATATGGAACCTCCTCTATACTATATCCTAATAATTCTGCTGCATAAGCATCTATTAATACTGGATCCATTCCAACAATTATCCTATTCATTTGAACAGGATTTCCTCCTTCTTCAAAGTTTAAATCCCCTATTACCCCATCTACTATAATTAAATTTTGTTTTACTATTTTATTAAGATAAGCAATAGGTTTATGAAGCCCTATAGTATGAAACCTTCTCTTTTCCTTGTTTGGAATACAACCTTTAATGTTCTTTAGTGCACAAGTAATATTAGTTTGACAATGCCCTTTCAATACTGGCATATTAATAAGATAATCTAGCTTCATTATTTCGTTACATACTGATAAAGTCATTTCATCTACCTTATGTTCCTTATATTTATCTTTTTGAAGATCTATAAGGGGTATATTATACTTTCTGGATAATCCTTCATATCCACATGTTTTAAAAGCCAAAGAAGTCTTATCCCCAATCCAAGACCCTTCTAATATAGATATTTTTGTAAACCCTCTAGATTGAAGATATTCTATAACACCTTCCACCAATTCAGGAGAAGTTGTAGCTCCTGAATTAGATGGTTTTGCAACTACCAGATTAGGCTTTATGCCTATTGAAGAATCTTTTTTTGGTATACGCTTTTCTATTTCCATCTCTTTTAAAATTTTCTTTATCATTTGTTTTGGCTTATCCCCATATATAACAAATAAAGAATTGTTTATCATTTTGATTTTCTCCTTTCCTTAAAATCCTTACTGCTATTCTAACATTCATATTAAATTATGTTAAGAACTGGAATAATAAAACCCTTTATCTTATGAGCTAATTATAATCCTATCTTGCATGTTTATTCATTAGTCTTATAATTTTTCATTTTCCCAGTTTCTTTAAATATATTCGCCCTCTTGTCATCCCTATGTCTTCTCATATTTTAGCCATTTTGCTTTATGCATTTTGAAAGTATACATTGCCTTGTCCCACTTATAAAAAATATTTATGCATTTTTAGTTATTCTATTGCAATATTATTCATTATGACATATAATACTAAATAACAAAGTAAGTTTATTAGGAGGAATGTAAAATGATTAAAAAATTTAATAACTATGCAACCTTAATAATTGTTATCTTATTATTATCATTGAGTTTAATAGGTTGTAGCAACTCTAAAAAAGTATCAACATCAAATGAAGCTGTATCAACTATAGAAAAAATTAAGGATTCAGGTAAAATTGTTTTAGGAACCTGTGCTGATTATCCGCCTTACGAATTCCACAAACAAATAGACGGTAAAGATACAATTGTAGGCTTTGATATTGATATTGCCAAGGAAGTTGCTAAGGATTTAGGGGTGGAGCTTGAAATAAAGGATATGGATTTTAATGGGCTTTTAGCAGCTTTGGATACTGGAAATGTGGATTTCGTTGTAGCTGGCATGGTGCCTAAGGAGGAAAGGAAAAAAAGTGCTGATTTTTCAAAAGTATATTATAATCCAGATCAAGGATTTTTGGTACGAGTTGAAGACGAGGAAAAATATAAATCTATTAGTGATTTAGATGGCATGAAAATTGGAGCACAAAAGGGAACTATGCAGGAAGATATGGCCTTGGAGATGTTCCCAAATTCAGAAATTAAATCCTTAGGCAAGATTACCGATTTGGTTTTAGAATTAAAAAACGAAAAGCTTAGTGGTGTTGTGCTGGCAACCCCTGTTGCAACAGCCTATGATAAGGCAAATCCAGATTTAACACTCTCTCCTCATATAAGCTTTAAAAAGGAAGATGTAGAAACAATGGAAGAAGGAGTAGCGGTAGCCATAAAAAAAGGTGAGCAAGAGCTAGTAGATTCTATAAATAAAACTATAGACAGAATAACAGAAGAAAAACTACTTGAAAAGTTTATTCAAGATGCCACAGCCCTTTCAGAGGAATAAAAGCAAAAACTTTAGTAACTGTTTTGTATTAGGAGGAATAGTAAATGAAACATCATTTTATATCAAAAAGATACTGGAATTCCATTTCTACTCCAATGGGCAAGTTATCCAATTTAACATACTCATATGATGATCTTATTGATCTTAGCCTTGGGGATCCAGATATTACAACTGATGAAAGAATTATTAAAGCTACTTTTGAAGATGCAAAAAATGGCCATACCCATTATACAGACCCTTATGGAGATCCAGAATTAAGAGAAGAAATTTGTAAATATTATAATGAAGAGTTTAACCACAAGGTGAAAGAAGATGAAATAATAATAACAGCAGGTGCTTGCTATGCTATGTGGCTAGTTTTGGAAGCCATATTAGATGATGGGGATGAAGTTATTATCCATGCTCCATACTTCACTCCCTATCCACACCAAATTAAATTGGTTAGAGGTAAACCGGTTATCTTAAACACCTATGAAGAAGAGGACTTTCAAGTTGATACTAGGAGATTGAAAAACCTTATTACCAATAGGACAAAAGCTATTATAATTAATACTCCTAATAACCCAACTGGGACTTGTTTCACAATAGAAACTTTAAAAGATATAGCTAATATAGCAATTGAACATGATTTAATAGTCATTGCAGATGATATTTACACATTATTTAGCTTTGAAAAACCTTTCCTGCCAATAGCTAGTTTGCCTGGGATGAAGGAAAGAACTATAACAATAGGTAGTTTTTCAAAAGATTATGCCATGACTGGGTGGCGTTTAGGCTATATAATAGCTCCTTCATTTATTATAAATGTATTGAAGGATATCAATGAAAATAGTTTATTCACAGCTCCTTCTATTTCCCAAAGGGCTGCACTTCATGGATTGAAAATGAGGAACCATATTCAGTCAGCTATTTTAGAAAAGTATAAAAAACGTATTTATTATACCTATGAAAGAATCAATCAGTTAGAAAACATATCTGTAATGCACCCAAGGGGTAGTATATATTTGTTCCCAAATATTAAGCAAACAGGATTATCTTCTGTAGAAGTAGCTGATAAAATTCTAAAAGAAGCTCATATATTAACACTTCCGGGAATTGCTTTTGGTGATTGTGGGGAAGGTTATCTGAGAATAGCAGTTACAGTGGGAATGGATAAATTAAAAGAGGCCTTTGACCGAATAAATAAAATGTCTATTTTCTCAAAATAGACATTAAACAGCAAGGAGGATAGAATATGTCAGGAAAAAAGAAAATTATCTTTGGTGGAGTACCAGGTATGGATAAAAAATATATAGATAGAATGAAAAAAGGGATTATAAAGGAGTGCGGAAATATAGAGTTTATATTCTTTGGAGAAAACACAATAACTAGTAAAGAACTTATAGAAAAATACCATGATGCTCATGTATTAATATCTTGGGATCAGCCAATGGATGAATACACTTATAAATCAATGCCAAATTTAAGGGCATACTGCCAAGCAAGCGTAGGTTTTAATGCTGCAAATCCTGATATGGCAACTAAATATGGTGTAATAGTAACAAATGTATCAGACTATTGTATTGATGAAGTATCTAATCATGCTATAACATTAATTTTAGCCTGTGCACGAAAACTATATATAATGTGGCCAAAAGTTAAAGAGGGAATATGGGATTGTGCTATAGCTGGAAACATTAATAGATTTGCAGGAAGCACTGTTGGACTCTATGGATTCGGTAAAATAGCCAAAACCATTGCTACAAAACTTAAAGGCTTTAACGTTAACATTATTGCTAGTGACCCTTATGTTTCAGATGAAGACGGGAAAAAGTATAGTGTTAAAATGGTAAGTTTTGATACATTAATTGAAACTTCTGATTATATTTCCCTTCATACTCCTTTATTGCCATCTACAGAAGAGGTATTTAATAAATCCGTATTTGAAAGAATGAAACCAACGGCTTTTATAATTAACACCTCTCGTGGAAACCTTATAAATCAAGAAGATCTATATGAAGCCCTTACTAATAATTTAATTGCTGGCGCGGCATTAGATGTATTAAAAAATGAACCTCCAAAGAGTGAAGATAAAAGCATAATTGAATTACCAAATACAATAATTACTGCCCATTCTGCCTTCGTATCCATAGAATCTGCAGAACAACAAATAGATTTAACCTGTAAAAATGTTGGACGCATACTTAAGGGAGAAAAAGCAGATTATATTTGCAATCCTGAAGTTCTTAGCCAAATTGATTGGATAAAATATCATTAGAACAATGACTCATGCATATTTATTCACAGGTGTTATAATGTTACATTTTATTCAACATTTCAAACATTTTTATTTTTATTATTATCCTATGCAACCCCTTGTATCCTTGACCATGATTGCCCTATGCTTTTTAAAAGTCCATATGCTTTTTTTGCCATAAAAAATATTTATGCATTTTTAGGTATTATATTGCAATTTTGCTCATTATGCCATATAATACTAATATAACGAAGTAAGTTTATTAGGAGGAATGTAAAATGATTAAAAAATTTAGTAAACCTATATCTTTAATTATAGTTATCTTATTATTCTCATTGAGTTTAATAGGTTGTAGCAACTCTAAAAAAGCATCATCAAATGAAGCTGTATCAACTATAGAAAAAGTTAAAGATTCAGGCAAAATTGTTTTAGGGACCTGTGCTGATTATCCACCTTACGAATTCCATAAACAAATAGACGGTAAGGATCATATTGTAGGATTTGATATCGATATTGCTAAAGAAATTGCTAAAGATTTAGGAGTAGAACTTGAAATAAAAGATATGGACTTTAATGGGCTTTTAGCAGCATTAGAGACAGAAAATGTGGATATGGTTATAGCAGGTATGACACCAGATGAAGAAAGAAAAAAAAGCGTTGACTTTTCAAAGGTATATTACGATCCAGAGCAAGGATTATTGGTTAGAGATGAAGACAAAGAAAAGTATAAATCCATTGAAGATTTAAAGGGTATGAAAGTTGGAGCCCAAAAAGGAACTGTACAAGAAGATGTAGCTAATGATATTGAAGATTCACAGGTTAAAGCTTTAGGTAAGATTACGGATTTAGTATTAGAGTTAAAGAATGGAAAAATCGATGGAGTTATTTTAGCTATCCCTGTTGCTAAAGCCTATGACA
>JAAZMG010000242.1 GCA_012798935.1 Tissierellia bacterium
CTTTATCACTGATCTTCCAAGTATGTTTATTTGGATATCCATGTCTTATATATACATGATGATACTTGTTAGTTGAGTATATCTTTAATCCATTTCTAATACAATCTTTTGAAAATTGTACATCTATTGCTCTGGGTATATCGGCAAATTTAATTTTATCAAAAACACTCCTTTTAATAATAAATGTACAGCCATCCATATGTTTTACATATTTATTCTCATTTCTCGAAGATCGAATTGCTAATGTTTTAGATTTCTTAAAATATACAAATGAAGCAGATTTCCCTATTACATCAGCATCTGTAAACTCAAATGCCTTAATTGAATCCGATAGATATTTTGGTCCATAGTAATCATCATCATCAAACTTAGCAATAAAATCATATTTAGATTTAGATACACCAAAATTTAAACATTCTCCTAATGTTATTTTTTCATCTAGTTTAAATACCTTTACATTTTCATGTTTTGTTGTTTCCTTTAACCATTTATCTAAATTCATCTTATCGTTATTTAGAACTATTATCATTTCCTTGTTTTGAAAGTCTTGTCTTTCGTAATTATTAAACACATTTTCCATACAGTTTTCACGCATTGTAGCTATTATTATAGATATGCCATAACTATCATAAGTTCTATCAGTATTAAGATTTTTTTCATTATCACTTGCCAATCTTTTTTTCGCTTTATGAATAAATTGATCTAACGATTTATTTACAGGACCCTTAATCAATACTCTCCCTCCATATAATTGAGTTTTTTAGTTTACATATACATTTGTATTATAAAAATATGCTATTATAGCCTGCAATGTTACGCTTTCATATTTAAGCATAATGATAAGCATAAAAGAGTAGCAAAGCTGATTCCACTGCAAAATTTTTGCAAATGACAATATCACAAATTAGATAAATATACTTTGCTATTTTTCCCTACTACCAATCTATTAACCTTCCTCAACCCTTTTTCATTAGTAACTATAGAACCTTCACCTATTATAGAATAATCAATAGGCCCTTCTACCCCAGAAATAACACAATCATTCAATATTATAGAATTTTCTATATTGGATTTATCTATATTTACTCCTTTTCCTATGGAAGTATAAGGCCCTATATAGGAATATTTAATAATTGATTTTTCTCCAACAACTATGGGTCCCCTAACTATGCTATTGTATATAACTCCCCCCTCCTCAAGAATAATTTTCCCAGAAACATGGGAGTTTACTACCTCTCCTTTTATATCTTCCTCCATAGCACTTAGTCTATAAACATTTTCCTCTACTACATCTCTAGGACCCCCTATGTCTCTCCAATTTCCCTTTAGTATTTCATAATCTATACTATATCCATTGTGCAAAAGCCACTTTATAGCATCGGTTATTTCATATTCTCCTCGACTAGAAGGCTTGATTTCCCTAGAGGCCTTGAAAATATTGTTATCAAAAGCATATATTCCCGTTATGGCTAAGTTGCTAAAAGCAGTTTTAGGTTTCTCTTCTAAATTAATTAACTTATTGTTACCAATATAAGCTACACCAAATTTTTCAGGATTCTCAACTTCCTTTAATAAAATTTTACAATTACTTTTATTAGTCAAAAAATCTACTATAAATTTTTTTAGATTAAATTGAAATAAATTATCCCCTAAAACCATTATAAACTTTTCATCTTTAATAAAATCTTTAGCAAATAAAAGTCCATGGGCTATTCCCTTAGGATTATCCTGAATTATATATTGAAAATCTTCCGTAAAATGTTTATCTAATGTTTTTTCAAATATCAACTTGTTATCCTTATTTACAACTATCCCTATTTCTTTTATTCCGCAGTTCAATAGCAATTCTATGGTATATACGATTAACGGCTTATTAGCTATTGGAATCAATTGCTTTGGAGTGGTATAAGTAATAGGCCTAAGCCTCGTACCTTTTCCCCCGCAGAGAATTATTCCTTTCAATTCAATACCCCCTTTAAAACTATCACTAATCCTTATACATTATATTTATATAAAGGGGGTTTGTTATATGCAAAACAAACGAATAATTTTAGGTTTTTGCTAAATTTATAATACTTTAAAAGTAAGAACAGCAGACTTTCATATGGTCTGCTGTTCTTTGCTTGAATATATTTATTTTTTAAAGTCCTAATTTTATTTTCAATTTATCTAACATATCCTTTGTCATAGCATCTAAATCATATTTTGGATTCCAATCCCATTCTTCCCTTGCAGCTGAATCATCTAGGGAGTTTGGCCATGAATCTGCTATAGCCTGCCTTACAGGATCCACATCATAATCTAGTTCAAATTCTGGAATCACTTTCTTAATTGAAGCAGCAATCTCTTCAGGTTCAAAGCTCATTGCAGTAACATTAAAAGCATTTCTATGGATTAATTTAGATGGATCAGCTTCTAGTAATTGAGTTATTGCATTTAATGCATCTGGCATATACATCATATCCATCTTTGTTCCCTTATCAATAAAACTAGTATACTTTTTATTTTTTAATGCATCATAGTAGATATGAACTGCATAGTCGGTTGTTCCGCCACCTGGTAAGGTTTCATAGGATATCAATCCTGGGAAACGTACTCCTCTCGTATCTACTCCAAACTTATGATAATAATAATCACATAATAGCTCTCCTGCTACTTTAGTTACTCCATACATAGTATTTGGTCTTTGGATAGTATCTTGTGGTGTATTATCCTTTGGGGTAGAGTCTCCAAAAGCAGCAATAGAGCTCGGTGTAAATACTGCACAGTTTTCTTCCCTCGCCACTTCTAATACATTGTATAGTCCATTCATGTTAACATCCCAAGCTCGGGCAGGATTTTGTTCTCCTACAGCAGATAATATTGCAGCAAGATGTATAATGGTATTTACCTTATGTTTCTTTATTACTTCAGCTAATTGTTTACCATCAGTAACATTAACAATTTCAAAAACTCCTGATTCCATGAGATCTTCGTGACCTTCCTTAGTTCTTCTACTACTTGCAATTACATTATCATTTCCATATATTTTCCTTAATCCCATAGTAAGCTCGGAACCAATTTGACCTAATGCTCCAGTAACTAAAATTTTCTTCATTAAATGCACCTCCAAAAATATTATGAAACTGTATTACATTGCTACAATTATATCATACTTTACCTATAAAACCCATACACCTAATCACAAAAACATAGTCCTATACCCTTAGGTCCTAAATGGCAACCAATTACAGGTCCTAATTCGTCAATTGAAATACTCGCTTTTGGAAATTTATCCTTTAATTTTTCTTTTATCCTTATAGCTTCCTCTCCATTAAGTACATGGCATATGCTTATTCTCTTAACATTCCCAGGAACTTTATCAACTATACCTTTTATGGCTTTGTTTTTCCCTCGAACTTTTTCAAGCAATTTTAATTCCCCTTCTTTTAATTCAATAATAGGTTTAATATTTAATACAGACCCAATAGCGGATTGAAGGCCTGTTAGTCTACCACCTCTTCTTAAATATTCTAATGTATCAACCGTAAAATATATTGACATATTATATTTTTTGCTTTGTATATAGTTTACTATCTCTTTCTTAGTCTTACCTTCCTTTACCATGTTTAATGCATCCTGTACTAAAAACCTTAAATTGGAAGCTGCTTGCTCCGAATCAATAATAGTAATCCTTTCATCCTCTAACATATTTTTAGCTAGTACACTGCTATTATAGGTACCACTTAATTTAGAAGATAAAAGAATGGCTATTATCTCATCATATCCTTCACTAAAAGCTTTTTCGAACTCATTTAAAAAATCTCCTGACGCCGGTTGAGATGTAGTAGGAAATAATTTTGTACTACTTAATTTCTTAAAAAAACTATTAAATTCCCCAGGAAATCCTTCCTTTTCCCCTACATCCCCAAAGCTGTAGTTTAATGGTATTACCGATACATGGTTTGCCTCTACATACTCTTTGTTAATGTAACTGGTACTATCCGTTATGATTTTTATCTTTGACATACTATACCTCCCTTAAATAATAATTCTGCTATACATGTATAGCAGAATTATTATTTCATATTTCTTATTATTTTACAACTATATTATATATTCTTCCCGCAACAAATATTTCCTTTACAACCTGTTTTCCTTCTAAATGCTTCATAATACTCTCATCTTCTTTGGCTTTTTCTCTAACTATATCTTGAGTATCATCTACCTTTACAGTAACTTTGCCTCTAACTTTTCCATTGATTTGAATTGGCATCTCTATTACCTTATCCTGAATCTTATCCTCATCATATTTAGGCCATGTTGCGTCATGTAACATACCATCAAGCTCTGCAATTTCCCATAGTTCTTCTGTAATATGGGGTGCCACTGGGTTTAATAAAATTAAATATGTTCTTAAATCAGCCTTAGTTATTTTGCCAATACTATTAAATTCATTCAATAGCTCCATTAAAGCTGCTATGGCCGTATTAAATTTCAATGTTTCATAATCCTCAGTTACCTTTTTAATGATTTTGTGAATACTTGTTTCTAATTCCTTAGTATATTTTTCTCCAGGAACTACAATGTCCTGTAGTCTCCATACTCTTTCTAAATATCTTCTACATCCCCTAACACCGTTATCTGACCAAGATACACCTTTTTCAAAATCTCCAATAAACATTTCATAGGTTCTCAATGTATCTGCTCCATATTCATTGACAATATCGTCTGGATTGATTACATTGCCTCTAGATTTTGACATCTTTTCATTGTTTTCACCAAGTATCATTCCATGAGCTGTTCTCTTGCTATAAGGCTCCCTGCAAGATACTACTCCTATATCATATAGGAATTTATGCCAAAACCTTGAATAAAGTAAGTGTAATGTAGTATGTTCCATTCCTCCATTGTACCAGTCTACAGGCATCCAATAATCTAATTCCTCTTTATCTGCTATTTCACTGTTGTTATGAGGATCTATATATCTTAAAAAGTACCAAGATGACCCTGCCCATTGTGGCATAGTATCTGTTTCTCTTTTTGCTCCTCCCCCACATTTTGGACAAGTGGTTTTCACCCAGTCAGTCATATTTGCTAAAGGAGATTCTCCAGTATCCGTTGGCTCATAGTTTTCTACCTCTGGCAACATAACTGGTAACTCATCCTCCGGTACAGGAACCCAGCCACATTTATCACAATAAACTAATGGTATAGGCTCTCCCCAATATCTTTGACGAGAGAATACCCAATCTCTTAATTTATAATTGGTTTTTTTATGTCCTAGGCCTTGTTCTTCTAGCCAGTTACTTATTTTTTCTATAGCATCTTTTACTTCCAATCCATTTATAATGCCAGAATTTACTAATACACCTGATTCCGTATCTATATAAGCTTCTTTTTCTACATCTCCACCTTTTACAACTTCCACAATTGGTAAATCAAATTTCTTAGCAAATTCCCAATCTCTAGTATCATGGGCAGGTACAGCCATTATTGCACCGGTTCCATAACTCATTAACACATAGTCAGAAATCCATATAGGAATTTCTTTTTTTGTAACTGGATTCATTGCCCTAATACCTTTAATCTCAACTCCTGTTTTCTCCTTTGATAATTCTGTTCTTTCAAAATCCGATTTTTTACTAGCATATTCTTGATATTCTTTTATCTGGTCCATATTTTCTATGTCATCTTTATACTTATCAATTAATGGATGTTCCGCTGCAATAACCATATAAGTTGCTCCATATAAAGTATCTGGTCGTGTAGTAAATACTTTTAAACTATCTTCTTTTCCACTTATTTTAAAATTTACTTCCATCCCTTCAGATCGACCAATCCAATTAATTTGTTGGGTTTTAATTCTATCAATATAGTCTACTGTATCTAGATCATTGATTAATCTATCAGCGTATTCGGTTATCTTTAACATCCATTGGTTTTTAACCTTTCTTATAACCTCTCCCCCGCATCTTTCACAATTTCCAGCTACTACTTCCTCATTAGCAAGACCTATTTTACAGGATGGACACCAGTTTATGGGCATCTCATGTTTATATGCTAATCCTTTTTCAAACATCTTGATAAATATCCATTGAGTCCACTTATAATAATTAGGGTCTGTAGTATTCACCTCCCTATCCCAATTAAAGGAGAATCCTATAGATTTTAGCTGTTGTTTAAACATTGCTACATTCCTTTTTGTAACCTCTCTAGGATGGATTTTATGCTGAATTGCAAAGTTTTCTGTAGGTAATCCAAAAGCATCCCATCCCATTGGAAATAAAACATTATATCCTTGAAATCTTCTCTTTCTTGAAACTATATCTAAAGCCGTATAGGGTCTAGGGTGACCTACATGAAGCCCTTGCCCTGATGGATAAGGGAATTCCACTAAAGCATAAAACTTAGGTTTTGATTTATCATCGTCAGTTTCAAAAACCTTTTTCTCTTCCCAAATATCCTGCCATTTTTTTTCGATTTCATTTGGTTTATACTCTCTCATATTTATTACCTCCCTGTTTTTCTAAAATAATAAACCTTTCGTCAAAAATAAATAGAGACGAAAGGTTTATTCCGCGGTACCACCCTAATTTGATAGATATTATCTATCCTCTTAAAATAATAACGGCATCTAACCGGCTAAAGCTACTAATATTCACCTTAACAACTCAGAGACGAGTTCAGCCTTAATTAATACTATCTCCCACCAAATGATAGCTCTCTTCGATTAATTTATAGCCTACTATTTCTCTTCCCAGTTCTATATGGTTTTTATGTATTATAGCAGATATATTTAACTAAATCAAGCCATTATCAAAATCCCGGTTGCTATTTTTTATAATAAATCCTTAACCTAAAAAAGGACAAAGACTCCCTTTGAAGTAATTATAATACCTAAACCTTTTTCCCCACATTCCTTTTATAAAAATCCACTACCAGGGAATCTATACTTTTCTAGTTAATAATAGAAAAGAGCTGTCTTAAAGTGGGTTTTAAGATAGCTCCTAACATTATTCTACAAGGATGTGGTCTCTATTACTGTATCTGGATCATCTTCAATCTTTGCTACAGTCCACCCTGGTATACTTAAAAGTATTACTGCAAGAGGCATAAGATAATTGAAAAATGCCCATTTGCCATATTGAAGAGTAGAGATCCCCAAAATTCCTGTCATAAATACTCCACAGGTATTCCAAGGAATAAGGGCTGAAGTTACGGTACCTGCAGACTCTAATACATTAGATAAAGTTTTAGGATGGAGCCCTTTTTCCTTGTAAGTTCTAGTATACATTCTTCCAGGAACTACTATAGAAATATATTGTTCTGGCATAGTGGCATTGCTGAATATACAAGTTGCAACTGTCATAGTAATCAATCCAGTAGCGCTCTTTATCTTTCTTAAAATAACTTCAACAATAACCTCTAACTGACCTGTCTTTTCCATAATACCGCCAAACATCATAGCTATTATAGTTAAGGATATAGAGTACATCATACCTTCTAATCCACCAGCTGTTAACAATTCATCTATTGCCTCTAATCCTGTTTCACTAACAAATCCACCATAACTAGCAGTTAAAATTTGTCCAAAAGTTGCACCTTGAAATATAAAAGCTTCTATAATTCCAAGTAGTATACCTATGGTTATGCCAGGTATAGCTGGAACCTTGAATGCTATGGATACAATTACTGCTAAAGGAGGAATCAATAAAAATGGTGAAATATTAAAGGTTGAAGCTAATCCTTCTTTTATTTCAAGTATGGAAGACATATCAGCAGAAGAGCTAACATATTTAAAACCTAAAAATAGATATAATATTATACATATAACATATACTATTACTGTGCTTTGCAACATAAACTTAACATGAGTAAAAACATCGGTACCTGAAACTGCTGGGGCTAAATTTGTAGTATCAGATAATGGAGATAATTTATCGCCAAAGTATGCTCCTGAAATAATTGCCCCTGCTGCAATAGGTGCTGGTATTCCCAATCCAGTAGCAATACCCATAAGTGCCAAACCTACGGTTCCAACTGTTCCCCAACTAGTCCCTGTTGCAAGAGAAGTAATAGAGCATATTAACAATGTAGCCACTAGAAAAATCTTAGGCCTTAATATACTTAATCCATAGTAGATCATACTTGGAACTACCCCTGCTTGTAACCAAACTCCAATTAAAACTCCTATAATTGCAAGTATTACAACTGCCTGTAGAGCTTGGTAGATACCATCAAACATGCTTTTTTCAATTTCTGTCCAGCTATAACCTATTTTAACTGCTATAACAGCAGCAAAGGCTGTGCCTATTAGCATTGGTACGTGAGGATCCACTCCATATTTTGCAATACCTATTGCCATTACAAAAATTAAGAATCCAAAAGACAAAATAGATTCATACAAATAGGGCTTTCTCCTTTCTTGCTTGGCATCCATCTTTAACACTCCTTTCAAATTTTACAATCCATTACTTAAAGTGGTATTATGATTATACTAAATATTCAAATAGTTTGCAATAATTTTCAAAACTTCATAATTGCAACTTTAAAACATTATAACCGAGCTAAAAAACTCGGTTATAATGTTAAAATTCTGCAGATTTAACTGTCCTTGGGAAAGGAATAACATCTCTAATATTGGCCATCCCAGTCATATACATAATTGCTCTCTCAAATCCTAATCCATATCCTGCGTGTTTAGTTCCTCCATATTTTCGAAGCTCTAAATACCACCAATAATCTTCCCTGTTCATGCCCATTTCTTCTATTCTTCTCTCCAGTACATCAAGTCTTTCCTCCCTTTGACTTCCCCCTATTATTTCCCCTACTCCTGGAACCAATAGGTCCATAGCGGCTACAGTTTTTTCATCATCATTTAATCTCATATAAAAAGCTTTTATATCCTTAGGATAATCTGTAACAAATACAGGCCCTTTAAATACTTTTTCTGAAATATATCTTTCATGCTCTGTTTGTAAATCAATACCCCATTCTACAGGGTAATTAAACTCCTCTTTGGATTTTTTAAGGATATCAATAGCCTCAGTATAAGTAATATGTGCAAAATCTGAATTCACTATATTATTTAGTCTTTCAATAAGTCCTTTATCTATGAAGGAATTGAAAAACTTCATTTCCTCCTTAGCATTTTCCATTACATATCCTATCATATACTTCATCATATCCTCTGCTAATCTCATGTTATCCTTTAAGTCCGCAAAAGCAATCTCTGGTTCTATCATCCAAAATTCCGCTGCGTGCCTTGCAGTATTAGAGTTTTCCGATCTAAAAGTAGGTCCAAAAGTATAAACATTCTTAAATGCTAATGCATAAGCTTCTGCTTCTAATTGTCCACTTACTGTTAAATTGGTTTCCTTTCCAAAGAAATCCTTGCTATAATCAACTTTATTATCATCATCCAGAGGTACATCTTTTAAATCTAAACTGGTGACTTTAAACATCTCTCCTGCCCCTTCAGCATCACTACCGGTTATAATTGGCGTATGAACATAGACAAAATCCCTTTCTTGGAAAAACTTATGAATTGCATAGGCAGCTAAAGATCTTATCCTAAAGACAGCATTAAATGTGTTACTCCTTGGTCTTAAATGGGCAATAGTCCTTAAATACTCTAGGGAATGTCTTTTTTTCTGCAACGGATAATCATTATCCGAAGGACCTTCAACCACTATTTCCTTAGCTTGGATTTCAAAAGGCTGTTTTGCACCTGGCGTTGAAACCAACAATCCCTTCACAACTATGGCACTACTTATAGGTAGTTTTTCTACCTCTTTGAAATTCTCTAATCCTTCATCAAAAACTATTTGTAAATTGCTAAAAAAGGTACCATCATTTACTTCAATAAATCCCAATTTTTTTGAGGATCTTAGTGTTCTGATCCATCCTTCAATTTCTACTTCCTTATTTAAAAATTTTTCTGGTTCTCTAAATATTTCTTTTATCTTTAACTTCATATATAATACTCCTTTCCCATTATATTTAAAAGAAAAACCTTCCATCCTGAAAGGGACGAAAGGTTCGCGGTACCACCCTGATTGCTAAAAAATAGCCACTCACATATATGATAAATAACGGTATAGCCGTCCAAGCCTACTTTCAATAAGATTTCAGTTGGAAACTCAAGGATGTTCTTCAATATAAGTTTCGTGCCGGATTTCCACTTTCCTCCGACTCCCTAGGACTACCTCTTATA
>JAAZMG010000243.1 GCA_012798935.1 Tissierellia bacterium
AAACTATAAGTAAATTATTTTAGTAATAACTTTCTTTTTCGGTGCCTGGCACCAAAAAAGAAAGTTGTTTGTAATATATCTTATTCATTTAAATTTATGTGGCAATATCCTCCTGGGTTTTTCTTTAAGTATTTGGATTCTAAAGGCTAATAGGATAAATCCATATGGATCTATCCTATTAGTTTGGGAAATAAAACATTTCAATATTTTTCTAGAAATGAAATAGCCATTATTTTGGAGGCCATTTAATAGGTGTCACATTTATTTTCATTTAAATTTAAACCATTTTTACTGCCTTTTGTTTCAATTCCATAAAAGAAGGAATGCCTGCTACCTCTGATGCTTCTTTAGTTAAGGCTATAATATCCTCTCTTTCAATTTTATTTAAAGAAAATTTTCTATTAAGAGCCATAAGCTGTTTAAGTCCTGTTGAAACCCTATTAATATAAGAATATACACCAACAGCTCCAGGAGATATAGTATCTACTTTTGACCCATATATTTCTTTTAACTCTCTAGTATGGCTAAATATTTCTTCAACAGTAGTGCCATATTTTAAAAGTCCTTTAGGGGTCTTTTCATTTTTAATTAAATCTCCTATTTTTTTACCTACCATTGCAGAAGCCATAGCAGCTCTTCCTATTCCTACCATAGATATATAAGGTGCTCCTAGGGATAATGCTTTAAAAATCTGATCTTCCATAGCAATGCCACCAGCTATAGCTATCTTAGGTAAAGAGTAACCTTTCTTTTCCATCTCTTTAAGTAATTCATAAAGAACACTTTCCATATAAACTGTTGGTAAACTCCATTCATTCATCATTTTACAAGGACTATTTCCAGAACCTCCACCAGCTCCGTCAAAAGTTACTAAATCAACTTTACATTCTGAAGCTATCTTTAGAACTCTTAAAAGATCTACTGGATCATAACCTGCCATTTTAAAGCAGATTTGTTTAGCTCCTAAATTCCTTAATTCTTTAATTCTATTTTTTAATATTTCTTCGTCCCACATTGGTAATCTTCCAATCTTATCAAAATGAGGGCCTATACCTTTTTTATATTTTTCCTGAATAGTAGGATCAGATGGATCTGGATAAATTAAATATCCTCTTTCCTGGAAAGCAATAGCTTCTTCTAAACTATTAACCCTCCCCATACCTTGAATTCCTTTTGCAGCTTGACCAAATTTTAGTTCTACTGCTGTTACGCCCAATTTCTCAATAGCATAATCTAATACACCTAAATTCTCATCGTCTACATTTGCCTGTAATATAATTTGTCCATAACCATGATCATATTTTTTAAAACTCTGAACCATTTCTTCCAAAAGTGGCGATTTAGATACTTTATTGTTTTTTATCTCTAATTCCGAGTCCTTTGCAATTACATCTTCTCCAATTACTACCAATACACCTGCTAAAGCCGCTCCTGCATAATAATCTTTCCAATTAAGCTTTGCCATTGCAGGCATTATTATAGGTGCTTTTAATTTTATTTGCTCTTCAAGACCCATTTTTGAGCTTATATCCACATTTGGATAGGTAGGTTCATAAGAGTCTAGATCTATACCGGTAGCTCCAAATACTCGTCCGTTTATATTGAAATGGGAAAAGTCTACAGGATAGATTTTTTCAGATGCAAATTGATTTTTATCTGCACCAACTGGATAAAGTGCTTCTGTGCCACGAATAGCTGAATTACCTACTTCACATGTCCCAATACAATCGGCAGTACATGTGGAACACATACCTGAAAAAGGTGATAAGTTTTCAGGTGTTCTCATTTTAGTATTGGTTACCGTACTTGATAATGATGGACTAAAATTCATAATCTTTACATCTCCTTTTGTTTTTTATTCTGTCTAATTTAAAATGTCCCTTTAATCATAACAAAAAGGTAGCATTAAAAGACGAAATATGCCTTTTACTATTATTAAATCACTTTTATTATTGTTAAATATATTATATGTTAATTTTGGGTCTATGTCAATATTAAATTTTAATAGATTGAAAGTATAAAAAAAAAATCCCCTATCTATAAAACCTCTAGATAAGGGATTCATATCAATATAATTTTAAAAAATGATTAGTTAATAACCCTAAGATAATTTGTAGCTTCATTGGATACTCGTAAAATATCATCTATCCATTTCTTTTTATTCTCTTCAGTAAACCTTGTTGTTGGTCCAGATATTGTAATGCAGGCTATTGCTTCATTATTTAAATCAAATACAGGTGCACCTATACAGCTAACTCCTATTTCTCTTTCCTCCCTATCGAAGCCATATCCAGCTTTTCTTATTTTTGCCATTTCTTCGATAAGTTCTTCTTTGCTCACTATAGTATTGTTTGTATGTTTAGTTAGTTCTATTTTATCCATTATTATTTTTTGGGTTTCTTCAGGTTTATAAGCTAATAGAATTTTTCCTGCAGCAGTACAATGTAATGGTGCTACTGCCCCTGTTTTGGTAAACATCTTTACCAAACTATCACTTTCTTCCTGAGCAATATATACAATTTGGTAGTTATCCATAATAGTTAGATTAGCAGTTTCACCAGTAAGATCCTTTAGCTTTTTGAAATATGGTTTTAAAGAAACAGAAATACGATTTTGATCATAAGCTAACATTCCAATTTGCCAAAGTTTTAATCCTAATTTGAACTTTTTTGTTTTATCATCTTGTTCAATTATATTACATTCTCTTAATGTATTTAATATATGATATGTGGCACTTACTCCATAACCTAACCCATTACTTATTTCCGTAACTCCAAGTTCTTTTTCTGAATAAGCAATGTATTCAATTACTTCTATAGCCTTTATAACAGAGCCTATCGTTTTCCCAGTTTTTGTTCTCTCTTTCTTTCCCATTATAATACCCCCAAATTTAATTGTCCAAACTACTTTTCCATATGTTATTAAATTTTAGATACTAAAATTTAAATTATATATTTAATTAAGCATTCCAATATAGAATATCCCTCTGTAAACCTAAATAAAAATCTAGGACTCCAATCCTCGGTGGTACAATATTTTTATCAGAAAATAAATACCTCCTAGAAAGAATAACGTTTGTACATGAAAATTATACCAACAAATTGTCCAAAATGCAACATTAAGCATTCATTGGACCATACTTATATACCAATAAAAAATTACCTTAAGATAAAAATCCCTTTCTATCTTGAGGCAATTTTATACTAAAATATATACCTATGTTTCTATAACTATATTTTAAATATTTTATTAAAAAATATTATCAGCCTTTTCATGCATTAGGGGCTTTAAACTAGGATATAGTTTTTGGTATATACTAAAACATTTATCATATATATCCATATTCTCTGAATTTGGACATACACTCTTTAAGAATTTATTTGGATTTGGAATTTCATCAATATCCTTATATATATTTGCAGCCATACCAGCCATGAAAGCTGCACCTAATGCAGCAGCATTACCTGCTTCCATAGATTTATATGGAATATTTAAAATATCCGATCTCAATTGTAGTGCTAGGGAACTTCTACATACCCCTCCAACACATCGAATAAATTCAGGAGCTACATTCCACCTGTTTTGTGCAATTAAATATAGTTGTTTAACTCCATATGCTGATCCTTCATAGATAGCACGAGCCATATCCTTTTTATTTGTTTCTAGATTAAGACCAAAGAATACCCCACAGGCTTTGGGATCAAACACAGGGCTTCTCTCTCCTGAGAGATACGGTAAAAATATAATTCCACTAGATCCAGGATTAGTATTTAAAACTATCCTTTCCATATCACTTATATCTTCTAATTGTGAAAAGAAAATATCTTTTGCCCATTCTATAGCTGCACCCGTTGTTGACATTGCACCATGTGCTAACCATAACCCAGGTATAACATGACTTCTATTCATAAAAGCTTTGTCAAATTTAGGTTTGGTTAAACAAAAGGTAAGTACACCAGAGGTACCCATACTTTCAAATACATCCCCATGTTGCTTTAACCCTAGTGCAAAACTTGCAGCAGCAGTATCAGCGCTACCAATTGATACAGGAATTCCTGCTGGAAGTCCTATCTTTTTTGCAATTTTTTCTTGAAGAACCCCTACTTTGTGAAATGAAGGCTTTATATCTGGCAAGATATCAGGATTAATGCCTGATATCTTTACCAATTCTTCATCCCAACAATATGGGTTCCCTATATTTACCAATCCTGATAAAGACGCAATGGTAGGGTCAACAGCTACCTCACCTGTAAGTTTGGCTGCTAAAAAAGTATTTAGGTAACCTATTTTATAAACTCTTTCCCATGATTCAGGTTCTTCCCTTTTAAGCCAATTCAAAAGGCCTACTGTACATGTTGAAGGGCTTGGATTGTTTCCAATTTTTGAAAAATAACCTTCCCTTCCTCCCAACATTTCCGCATACTTAGATACCTCTTCAGAACTCCTATTATCTAAATATATTACTCCTGGCCTAATTGGATTTAGTTTTTTATCAAGTAACACAAGTGTTGGGGATGTTACACTAAATCCTATAGCCTTTATATCATCCTTATATCCAAAAGTAATTTCCTTCAATAATCTCTTTAGATTAAACATCAAAACGTTTAGGTCCATTTCCATATGACCTTCATCCGATTTTAATATAGTAGACTCAACTGATGCACATTTGATAAGCTTGCCCTTAGTATCATAAATAGAAGCCTTAACATTACTGGTACCTGCATCGATTCCTAATAATAAAGGTCCCATTATGGTAGGATCTCCACCTTAATTCCTTCACCACTTTCAGCTACTCTAAAAGCTTCATCTGCTTGATCTAGTGGGAATTTATGGGTTATTATCTTTGATGCATCTATAGTACCATTTTTAATAAGCCTTATTGCCTTTTCATGATCCCTTCTGGCAGAAGCACTTGTACCAGTAATATTCAATTCTTTATAGTGTATCAAGTTTACATCTACCGGTGGCATATCTCCTACGGAGAAACCAGCAAATAGATTTATTGTACCACCTTTTCTTGCAATTTTAAGAGTATCATTAACAAGAGCAGGTATTCCTATAGCCATAATAACTACATCTGCACCAATTCCATCTGTGCTGTTTAACACTACTGTTTCAAGATCCTCTGAAGTTGGATCTACTACTATATCAGCACCTAACTTAAGGGCTGTTTCCCTTCTTTTTTCATTAGGTTCACTTACAATTACCATTCCACCTGAACTCTTTGCTAATAAAAGATGCATAAGACCTATAGGACCTGCACCAAATATAACTACCGCATCTCCTAGTTTTATAGGGGATTGTCTTTGACCATTAATACAACATGCTAAAGGTTCAGCAAGAGGTATATCTTCAATAGAAACTCCCTCAGGAACTTTATATACATTTCCAGATTTTAATACAGCAGCAGGTATTTTAACATATTCTGCAAATCCTCCATCGTATTCATATCCATGAGCTGTTCTATTTAGACATATATTCTCTTGGTCATGTTTACAATAATAACATTTTAAACAAGGGACTATTGGTGCGATACTTACTAAATCCCCTTTCTTAAATTCTCCAACATCTCCACAAACTTCTTCTATAACGCCTGCAAACTCATGTCCTAAAATAGAAGGAGTTCTAACACCTTTGGTTTTCCTTCCTCTATATATTCTAACATCTGTGCCACATATAAGGGAGGCTTTTACTTTTAAAAGCAACTCCCCTTCTTCTAATACAGGCATAGGCACTTCTTTTAATTTTATATCATTAACTCCTTCAAATACTAATGCCTTCACTAAAATCTGCCCCCCAAAATTATTTATCCTCTAAAATTTTTATATTCCTTCATAGCATCTGTAGCTGTTTTGCCATCATGAACAACAGCATTAATAGCAACTATTGCAGCAGTTGGATCTTCATCGGAGAATACACATCTTCCAAATGTTACCCCAAATGCTCCTGCTTGTAATGCTTCTTCTGCTAATCTAAGGTAATCTATAAGAGTTTCTCCATCTCCACCACCAGCTACAACTACTTTTGCAGGAGCTGCTGCTTGTACAGCTTTAGCAAAGTTTTTAACTGAACCATTCCAATTTGTCTTGATTATATCTACTCCAAGTTCTGCTGCTACTCTTACTGCATAATCTGCATGATCCTTTGGTTCTTTAATTTCAGATCCACGTGGATATGAATGTGCTACTAATGGCATACCACAAGATGCTGCAGCTTTACTAATTTTTGCTAAGAATTTAACTTGTTCTATTTGCTCTGGTCCACCAAGAATAAGTCCTACTGAAATTGCATCTGCACCAAATCTAACTGCTTCTTCTACATCTGCTACAGGTATATCTATATCATTATGATAAAGTGAAAAGGTAGTTGATTTCAACACTAGTGGTACTTTTCCTGCATGTGGTGCGTATACTTTTTCTGCAATCCCTTTATGCATTGTAATAGCATTTGGACGACCTGCTACCATCTTTTTTACAATTTCCTCAGCATTTTCAAGGCCTCTAAGAACTCCTCTTCCTGTACTATGATCTAATGTTACTCCTACATATTTACCTGATTTTTCATTTGTAAGTCGATTTAATCTAATTTGTTTACCTAAAAACATAGTTATCCATCTCCTTTTGTTTATATTCTAGCTTATTTTTATAATAAGGTATATAATTTGAAACTTAGTATTATATACACCTTGTTAACATTGTGAATTTAAATTATAAATCCTAATTTCTATAAGTGCACTCTATCTTATACCACATATTTATTTAAAAATCCAGGCTAAAGGTGCACTAATAATTTGTGGGAAAATTATAAATATAAGTATTGTCACCACCGTAATAGCTATCCATGGTAATGAATGGCGTACAATAGTTTCTATTTTTAATCCCGTTACATTCGATGCTGCATACAAACAGACTCCCACAGGGGGTGTTATAAGCCCAAATGTAAGAGTTATTACTAAGAATACAACGAAGAATACAGGATCAACTCCCACAGCTACTACCGTAGGCAATAATATTGGAACTACAATATATATTGCTGCTGTAGCATCCATAAACATCCCTACTAAGATTAAAAACGCAAATATAACCAACATTATTAAGAAAGAATTAGTTGTTATACCACTAATTGTACTAGCAATTTTTGCAGGTAGACCATCATATTCTAATATCCAGCTGGCAGGTTTTGCCGTAACTGCTATAAATAATATGGTACCTGTTGTCTTTGCAGTTCTAAGGAATATAGATGGAAGCTGATTAACTGTTATATGTTTATAAAGAAATAGGGAAATTAATATTGCATACAAAACCGCAATCCCTGCTGCCTCCATTGGAGTAACAAAACCTGTAAACATTCCTCCTAAAATTATAAGAGGTACTAAAAGTGCTGGAATAGCCTTAAGAAATTGCTTAATTAAATTATGAAAGCTAAATTCTATTTTATGACCTATTTTATTTTTTCTACAATATAAATAATTGTATGACATAAATACCAACCCAATAATAACTCCAGGTATAATACCGGCAAAAAGAGCCTGACCTATGGATACATTAGCTACTGAAGAAGCAACTAACATTAATATACTAGGTGGTATTATTGATGCAAGCATTGATGAACTTAGACATAATGACGTAGCATATTCAGCTGGATATCCATGTCTTTTCATTGCATTTATACTTATTTTTCCCATACTAGCTACGTCTGCTATGGAAGAACCGGACATTCCAGCAAAAAGCATACTAGAAAAAATAGCTACATTACCTAATCCTCCATGCATCCAGCCCATCATAGCATTAGCAAAATTATATATCTTTTCTGCAACTCCTCCTTCATCCAGTAGATATCCAGACAGAATAAATAGAGGAACTGCTACCATTATAAAGCTATTCATCGAAGTAAACATAGATTGCACTACTAAACTTAAAGGTATATCTGAAAATACCGCTAGTGTAACAATCGAAGAAATCCCTAATGAAATGGCAATAGGTATTCCTAAAAGCATCAGTGTTAAGAACATTATTAATAAAAGTACACTCATTTCTATTCTCCCCCATCTATCAGTTCTGGATGAAATAACAGATTTTCAATAACACCTAAAATTCCTAGCACTGCTCCAACCGGAACAGATGCTCCTACTATCCACATAGGTATCATCAAAGCAGATCCCATTTCCTTCACATTTATCTGTTGAGCAACCAATCCTAAACCATAAATAAACATGAATAGGAAAAAGCCTATTGAAAATAGAGTATAAACACCCGTAGAAATTTTCTTCATCGATTTAGGCAATCTATCTATTAATATTGTAACTCGAGCTGATTCAGATTTCCTAAACCCCATTCCCATACCTAGAAACACCATCCAAAGGAATAGAAATCTAGCACCTTCTTCGGTCCAGGGTGCCGGACGTCCAATTGAGCGCCCAGCAATCTGGATTATAACTGTAGCAAACAAACCAACTGAAATTACTATAGCAAATATATCAAAAATCCTATTAATATATCTAAAAAACTTTTCAATTTTCTTTTTTTTAATAGATGTATTTGTTTTTACCTCTTGTTTACACATATATACAACCCTTTCAAATGAAATTCGTTAAATGTCTTAACTTATCTTTCTAATTAGCTTTGCCTACAAACTCCAATGTTAATTGGAAAAACTCATCGTTTTTAACTAGATCTTTGAAAGTTGGGAAAAGTTCCTTAGATATTTCAGCAAATTTTTTCATGCTGTCAGCATCTAATTCATTAACTTCCATTCCCTTTTCTTGTAAAGCTGCTATATCTTCTTTATCTTGTTTATTATCATAATCTAATTTCCAATCTTGTACTTCTTCTGTAACATCCATTAAAATTTGTTTGTGTTCATCAGATAGCTTTTCAAATTTATCGGAATTCATACCAACTACCCATCCATCTGCTTGGTGATTAGAAATTGTTAGATATTTTTGTACCTCATAGAACTTTGCACTCATTGGAACGTCTACTGGATTTTCCTGTGCATCTATTGTTTTTAATTGAAGCGCATTATAAACTTCTCCAAATGCTAGTGGTGTAGGTGATGCTCCTGCATTTTTAAAGAATTCTACCCATAGTGGATTATTTGGTACTCTTAATTTCAACCCTTTTAAATCTTCAGGTGATGTAATAGGAAGCTTTGAGTTTGTTATTTGTCTAAAACTTCTAGTCCATAGTCCAAGTCCTTTTATATCTAATGTACCTACTTTTTCAAGAAGCTCTTGTCCTGGCTCCCCATTTAAATATGCTAATAATTGATCTGTATCATCGAAAAGATAAGGAATACTTATAGCATTAAATTCTGGTACAAAGTTCGCGTAAAGTAATGTGGATAAAAATAACATATCTATAGTACCAGCTCCAAGTTGTTTAACTGCTGCAGAAGGATCTCCACCATATAATGTGCCATTAGGATGTACTGTAATTTCTATAGTACCATTGCTTTTTTCTTTTACTCTTTTAGCAAATTCATGAGCTGAAGCCGTTATTGATGAATCTTCTGGATCTGGTGTAGATAAATTCAAAGTTATTTTTTCCTGAGTTTCGTTAGCTTCATTAGCTTCATTAACTTCATTAGCTTCATTCTTTTCACCTTTACCACAACCTACCATTGATAAAACAAGCACTACTACTAAAGTTATAGCAATAAACTTTTTCATTTTTGTCTTCCCCCTTTTATTTTGGTTCAACACTGAATTTTGTGGTTTAATAAAATTACCATAATTTACATTAGCAAAAAGGGTACAAAAAAACCGATATCACTGTTATTCTGAAATATGCCATAAAACAAAATAAGGTGGTGATATCGGATGTGTAAAACTAACTATAATTTTACACAAAAATATATTGGATTGCAAGGGTTAGATATATTAGAGTTTCCCCATTTTTTTGAGGAAGTTAAAAATTAATCCTTGTGGATAAGATAATTGCTAATTATATAT
>JAAZMG010000244.1 GCA_012798935.1 Tissierellia bacterium
ATGCTTTTTTTAAGTTTAAAATAGAAATAAAATAAAAAATTTTGACCTAAATCAAGGTTTAATAGAATGAAATGGGATAATATATAGTTATAAAAAGGATTTAAAAATAAAACTATAAAATTTTAAGGAGAGACTATACTATGAAAAAATTTAATGAAACTGTAGAACAAAACCTAGGAAGATTAGAACAATATGTACCAATAGTAGCAAAGGTCCATGGCGGAAGTCACCCAGAATTTCATGATGTAAGAAAATTGTTTGATGAAATCAATGAAAAAGTTAGGAAGGCAGAATTAGAAAAACCAAATTTAGATAATGAATTTAAACAATTACGCCAAATCACAGATAATTATACAGTACCAGGTGATGTATGTGAAAGTTATGAAGCAGTATATAATATGTTAGAAGAAATAGATAAGGCATATCAGGGTTAAAAGAGTAGTTTATTGAAAGTTTTCCTTTTGATTATTAGTAATAAATTATACCACTAAATAGAAGGGAAGTGTCCTATTAGAGTAAAATCAAAAATTATATATGAAAACTGTTAAATCAGGAGGGGTAAAGATGCAAAAGCATATTTTAAAAAAGAAGAATTTAATCGCTGTAGTAAGTGGTATTTTAATAGCTATTGCCTTTATTAGTAAATGGACAACAGGGAATATGGATATATTTGTTTGGTCCTTAGTGATAGCTTCCATCTTAGGTGCCACACCAATAGCCATCCAAGCATATCAAGCATTAAGAGTAAAAGTAGTAAGTATAGATGTTTTAGTTACAATAGCAGTATTAGGAGCGTTTTTGATACAAAACTTTGAGGAATCAGCAATTGTTACATTTTTATTCTTATTCGGTGCCTATTTAGAGCAACGTACATTAAATAAAACCCGTTCAGCTATAAAAGAATTAACAGAAATGGCACCAGAAAGTGCATTAAAACAAATGGAAAATGGAGAGTTCAAAGAAGTTGAAGTGGATGATGTTGACGTAGGCGATGTTTTGCTAGTCAAAACCGGTGCTAAAGTTCCTGTTGATGGTACAGTTCTAACTGGTGAAGGTAGTATTAATGAGGCAAGTATTACAGGAGAATCTATTCCCGTTGGAAAGGAAAAAGGTTCAAATGTATTTGCAGGTACAATATTAGATAATGGAACTATTCAAATTGTAGCTGACCGTGTAGGTGAAGACACAACCTTTGGTAAAATCATTGAACTGGTAGAGGAAGCACAAGACTCAAAATCAGAAGCAGAACGTTTCATAGATCGTTTCTCCAAATATTATACACCAGCAGTTCTTGTAATAGCATTTTTAGTATGGATATTCTCAAAAGATATAGAACTGGCAATTACTATTTTAGTTTTAGGTTGTCCAGGAGCATTGGTTATTGGAGTACCAGTATCTAATGTTGCAGGTATAGGAAATGGAGCAGGACATGGAGTATTACTAAAAGGTAGTGAAGTAATTAGCGATTTCAGTAGATTGGATACAATGGTATTCGATAAAACAGGTACACTAACTGTAGGGAACCCATCCGTTGCAGAAAAAGAGTATTATGGAGATAATATTGATGAAGCATTGGGATATCTTGCAAGTGTTGAACGTGAATCAGATCACCCATTAGCAAAAGCAGTATTAGAGGAAATTGGTGAAACCACATTCGCACCAGTTGAAAATACAGAAGTTGTAAAAGGTGGTGGAATTGTAGCTAGTGTTAATGGACACAGAATAGCTGTTGGTAATGTTGCCTTAATGGAAAGAGAAAATGTTGAGCTAAATGAAAAAGCTAAAGCTGATGTAGCTGGTTTTGAAAAAAATGGAAACTCACTTGTATTAACTTCTGTTGATGGAAAACTGAAAGTATTGATGGGTGTTCGTGACCAGATACGCCCAGGCGTTAAAGAAGATCTAATAAAGTTAAAGAAATTAGGAGTAAAAAGCCTTGTTATGCTATCAGGTGACAATCAAGGAACCGTTGATGTAGTTAGTCGTGAGCTAGGTTTAACCGAAGCCCATGGAAACATGTTACCTGAAGATAAATCAGCGTATATTAAGAAGTTAATTGAAGAAAAAGGGCAAATAGTTGCTTTCGTTGGAGATGGTGTTAATGACAG
>JAAZMG010000031.1 GCA_012798935.1 Tissierellia bacterium
ACTGATTTAGGCATAGATTTGGGAACGGCGAGTATTTTAGTATATGCAAAGGATAAGGGCATTGTTTTAAACGAACCTTCTGTTGTTGCAATAGATCAGAATACTAACAAGTTTTTAGCTGTAGGAGCAGAAGCAAGGAAGATGTTGGGTAGAACCCCAGGAAACATAAGAGCTTTAAGGCCTATGAAGGATGGGGTAATTTCTGATTACTATATTACTGAAAGAATGTTAAAGTATTTTATTACAAAAGCAGCAGGGAGGACCTTTTTCAAACCTAGGGTAATAGTATGTGTACCTAGTGGAATAACAGAGGTGGAAAAGAGAGCTGTACTAGAAGCCAGTAATCATGCTGGTGCTAGAAAGACTTTTCTTATAGAAGAACCTATTTCTGCAGCTATTGGTGCAGGAATAGATATAACAGAGCCTAATGGGAATATGATAATAGATATAGGTGGAGGAACTTCTGATGTAGCTGTAATATCCCTTGGAGGTATAGTTATTAGCAGATCCTTAAAGGTTGCAGGGGATGATTGTGATGAAGCTATAACTAGATATATGAGGAAGAAACATAATATGATGATAGGAGAAAGATCTGCAGAGGATTTGAAGATAAATATAGGCACTGCATTTCCTAGGGAAAAAGAGGTCACTATGGAGGTAAGAGGTAGAAACCTGTTAACAGGATTACCTAAAACCCTAAAGATATCTTCTAGTGAAATGTTAGAAGCTATGGCAGAACCAATATCCCATATAGTGGAAGCAGTTCATACTGTATTAGAGAGAACACCACCAGAGCTGGCAGCGGACATAGGGGACAAAGGGATATTGATGACTGGGGGAGGAGCTTTATTATATGGAATTGATAAGTTAATTTCTAAAAAGACTGGCATAGATGTTCGTATTGCAGATAATCCTATTGGGTCCGTAGCTATAGGTACAGGAAAGGCTTTAGAATGGATACATCTATTGGAAAGTGATTTAATTGATTCAGAGTCTATAAGGATAAATAATGGTTAAAGTATATTTCAAAATTGCCGATAATAATTGTTAAGAACTAATACCTAGCTTGGAGGAAGGGGAATTCAAGTGAATCGAGGATTGTATATATCAGCTACCTCTTTGGTAGCAAATCAAAAGAAACTGGATGTTTTATCTAATAATTTAGCCAATGTAAATACTACTGGCTTTAAAAAGGACATGTCTTTAACTGAAACTTTCCCAGAAAAATTATTGTCGAAAATTAACGAAAGATCAAAAGTAAGAGCAGTAGGAGAGAATAGATTTTCACATAAAGTTGCCTATTTAAATAATCGACAAAATGAGCAGCAACAAATACATACAGCTAGTACTCAAAATGGATATTTTGTAGTTATGACACCTATGGGGAAAAGCTATGTAAAGGAAATTCGTTTCACTATCGATACAGATGATGAAGGTAATCGTTATTTAAAAACCTACTATAAAGACAATGATGATAATCTAAATATGGATTATGAAAATTTTATTGCTGATAGTAGTGGAAACCCCATCCAATTAGAAGGTGGAAATGTAGAAGAACTTCTCGAGGCAAATATTTATAATCCTCCTTCCCATGTAATAGGGACTATGAATGCAGGGGTTAAGTTCCAAAAGATAGTAACGGATTTTACTCAAGGTAATATGATTGAAACAGGGGGAACATTTGATTTAGCTATAGATGGGGATGGATTTTTTCAAATTCAAGGTCAAGGCGAAGATAATACTACCACTTATTATACAAGAGATGGCTCTTTTACAGTAAATGAACAGGGACAACTAACTACATTAAAAGGAGATATAGTGCAAGGAACAGGTGGGCCTATAAGGATAGATGGAGATGATGTGTCTATAGGTTTAGATGGCAGGGTAATAGTAGATGGAAATGAAGTTGGCAGATTAGATATAGTAGTTATAAACAATAAGGAGTTTTTAAGAAAAGTTGGGGACAATCTATACCAAATGGCGATGGATGAAAATGGCCAAGAGATTCCACCAGATACTGGTGATTTTGAAGGACAAGTTTTACAAGGCTATTTAGAAGGTTCCAATGTAAATGCTATAAGTGAAATGGTTGAGATGATTACTTTGCTTAGAGATTATGAAGCAGGACAAAAGGCGATAAGGATGCAGGATGAAATGCTTGAAAAAGCTTCAAATGAAATAGGAAGGGTATAGGAGGTTAGAAGATGAGAGCTTTATGGACAGCGGCAACAGGTATGAGGGGACAACAGTTTAATATCGATACTATTGCAAACAATTTATCAAATGTAAATACTACATCGTATAAGACCCAAAGGGCAGAGTTTAAGGACCTATTTTATACAACCTTGAAGAGGACTAATTTAACAGATGAAGAAGGTAGGCCAGTTAATTTGGAAGTAGGTCATGGGGTTATGCCTACAGCTACAAAAAGGGATTTTAGAAATGGTAGTTTTATGGAGACCAACAATACATTTGATCTTGCTATTGATGGAGAAGGTTTTTTTGCAGTAATTTTACCTAATGACCAAACTAGATATACTAGGGATGGTAGCTTTAAACTAAGTGTAGAGGATGAAGAAGGCACCTTAGTTACCTCAGAAGGTTATATTGTACTATCTGAAGATGAGGACGAAATAATAATAGAAGAAGGATTAACAGATATAAGTATAGATGAACTAGGATATATAACAGGAAGAGATGAAGAAGGGGAAATAGAAGAAATAGGAAGGATTGGACTATTTAGATTTACTAATCCAGAAGGGCTTTCATCTGAAGGCTTGAATCTATATAGTAGAACGGATGCCTCGGGAGAGGGAATACTTATAGAGGATGAGGATATGAAAAGCAGGATAGTGCAGGGGTATTTAGAGGCATCCAATGTTCAAGTAGTAGATGAAATGGTTAAGATGATTACAGCACAAAGGGCTTATGAAATCAATTCAAAGACTATACAAACAGCAGATGAAATGCTTCAGCTTACAAACAACCTAAAAAGGTAGAGAGGTGATATAGATGGAGATAACAGGAGATCTGTCAATATTACATAAGAGAATTGAAGGAGTAAAAGAAAAACAAGATGATGAAGCTTTAAGAAAAGCATGTAGGGAATTTGAGTCTATATTTCTTTCTATAATGTTTAAAGAGATGAAAAAAACCGTACCAGAAAGTGGACTAATAGAAAAGAGTACAGGTACAGAGATATTTGAAGAGATGCATATTGAAGAGTTATCCAAGGAAGTAGCTAATACTGATGAAGGTTTAGGTATAGCAGATATGCTATATGAGCAGTTTAAAAATGGCTATATTAATTGGTAGGGGGTAAGTTTTATGAAAAGGCGGATAATATCTACTTTACTGATTTGTATTATTCTATTTGGAATAATTGGTGCAGGGTTTTGCGAAGGTGGAAATTTATCTAGGAAGGAAGTAGAAAAGATTATAGAGGAGGTTGCCACTAAAAGAGGTATACCTAGTATAATACTAAAATCTATTGCTAAAGTTGAAAGCACCTTTAGACAATTCAATAGAAATGGCAAACCTTTAACCAGTAGGGGTGGACATATTGGTATAATGCAAATAAGTGGAAGAGACGGTGCCTATAACTTAGAAAAACTTAAGAAAGACCCTGTGTACAATATTGAAGCAGGAGCAGATCATTTGTTAGGCAAATGGAAAACTGCTAATGATAAGATGGCTCAAATAGGGAATATGGACCCAAACATATTGGAGCATTGGTATTTTGCTCTATGGGCTTATAATGGTTTACTAGATAGGAACAATCCAAATGTAAATACAAAAACTTATCAAGACAAAATATATGACGTGGCAAGGAAGGATTATGGAGTAAAGATAACACCAGTTAGTAGAGGTTCTATACCTAAAAGGGGTTGGCCTAAAAACAATATAAAGATAAATACACCAGAGATTCATAATAAAGGAGATATATTAAAATATAGCCCAGAGGATAAAGTAAAGGTTGATGGAAAGGATTTTCTAGTATTATATGATAAACCTAAAGGTAAGGAAATAGGTAGAGTAAATGGAAACTATACTATGACCATAACAGAAGGACCAATTCTAAGTAGAGGATTTTATTTCTATAAAGTAAATATAGATGGAGACTCTAAATCGGGCTGGGTTTATGGAAACTGGATATCTAAAGTGGAAAATATAGAATAAAAAATTCTTCAGCTGTCTATAATAATAAAAAGCTGAAGGAGGAATTATATTGAGAAGACGAGGTATATATACTTTTATCGCTATTATACTTACAATATTTACCGTAGGATTTATATTAAAAATATAACCCGGA
>JAAZMG010000032.1 GCA_012798935.1 Tissierellia bacterium
GTGCCTGCTAAGGCGGAAAAAGAAAGTTATTCAACATATTAGTTCTAGTTATTCTTCTTTTTATAAAGCCTATAGATCATAGTTACTACCTGTTCCCTAGTAGCATAAGCTTTAGGGTCCTTTCCATCGGTAATCCCCTCTTTAATAGCCCAATCCCAAGCCGCTTTAGCCCAAGGGCTAATAGGTTGTTCCTTAACCTTCTGGTCATAATCATATAGCTTATACTCTTCTATTATATCTATTAGCTTTTGACTATATTTAGGATCTGTAGCATATCCAGCTTCATATATAAGTCTACTGGCCTCTTTATAGTCTTTGGCCCCTTTTACCTTCTCATATCTTTTAGACTCACCTATTAGTTTTAAATAATCCCTAATACTATACTCAAAACTATCATAAGCTCTAAATCTAGCCTCCTTAGTGATGTATTTTTTACCATCCCACTCCTTGGTTTTTCTTATGGCAACCTTTCCTTTCCAAGAGCTTCCAGCCTTTATCCCAAATATATTATTTTCTATATGTTTATTTCCCCAATCAGATTCTAATATAGCCTGTGCTATAGTTAAACTAGGCAGTATACCATATTCACCATATCCTTCTATTGCAACTTTAGCTACTCTTTCAATAAACTTATTTTTATTCATAATAAATCCCTCCTCATCTATTATATGAAGATTGGAAGTTTATTTTACTATATAAAAATATATTATACCATAATCAGATTTAGCCGGAATTTTCATAGTAATTAGTACTTTAGCACATGGTATTTTTATTAAAAAGATGATATAATGCATATAATACGATAGTACTCTATAATTTTATATAAAATACAAGGGGGAATTTTATGCAAGCCCAAAGAAAAAGATGGAAAACCGTTATTGTAGCATCCTTAATGATAATATTAATTTTTACTTCTTTAAGTTATGCTACAGGAGGAAAAAGAGTAAAGAAGATATTGCAAGCTTGGTATGGTACTGTGAATATCATTTATAATGGACAGAATATGACAGCACAGTTTGAACCTTTCATAGTAGATGGTACTACCTATGTACCCTTAAGAACTATGTCTACTATCTTTAATAAGAATGTTGGTTGGAATGCAACTACAAATACAGCAACAGTTACAGATAAGCCTACTGAAAGTTTTGATTACTTAAGACAACAAATAATTATAAAAGACGCTGAGATTTCAGATTTAAAGAAAAAAATAGAAGATCTTGAAGAAGAACTAGATGGTAGAAAAAAAGGCAGTGGTTCCATTAGAGATTTAGAAAAGGATTTACAAGATGAATATGGTAAATATGAAAAAATAGATTTTGATATTACATTAAAAGGTGACCGTAAGGATATTGATGTTAAAATTGAAGTAGATCTTGGAAAGAGTAAGTATAGGGATAGATGGGACGACCTTTCTAATAGAAAAATAGAAAACTACATTGAAGATATTTGTGATGACATACTATATGAGTTTCCAGATGCTAATATAGAAGGATATATTAGAGATACAGATGAGAGAGAAGATTTAATAAGCTTCTATACAACATCTAAAGGAAAGGTTGTCATTGAAGATGAAGATAGGGACAGAGACACAAGTCTAAGAGATCTAGAAAAAGATTTAGATGATACATATTACGATTATTTTAGAGATATTACGCTAGAAATAAAACTTAAAGGTGATTCTAGAGATGTAGAATATACTGTCAATATAGATTATAATAAATACAAAAAAGAATGGGATAAACTATCAGATAAGGATATAAAGAAATTGATGTCAAATATTTACGATGATATTGAATATGAGTGGAGCAAAGCCGACATTACTGGATATGTATACGATAAATATGGCAAAGGTGAATTAGCCGAATATTATAGAAGCTCTAGTGGAAAAGAAAGTTTTTATAGGGACTAAGCTTAAAAAAGCTCTTTTATAGCAAAATCAAGCTATAAAGAGCTTTTTCTTATCTTCCCATTCCTAAAAGGACCATATCTATAACAGCTCTACTGTCTATCTTATTTATAGAATCTGCCTTTATAAAAATCCTTTTTAAATGACTACTATTAACAATGCCTAATATTATAATACTAGCTGTCTCTTTGTCTAAATTGGAACGTAATTCCCCTGTTTCTATTCCTTCTGTAATAATCTCTAAAACAAAATCAAATATCTTCCTTTTGTTTTGTGCAATCTCAGGTTTAATATCTTTTACAATATTTTCAAAATGGAAAAATGTTCGTTCTATTACATCAGCATATTGATTAACAAAAGCATAGTGATAATCTAATAAAACTATTAGTTTATCTCTTATTGCCTTCTCTCCTATAACAGCCTTTTTTCCTCCTTCAACATATGTTTCAAACATATACATAAGCATCTGTTGAAATATTTCCTTCTTACTACCAAAGTATTCATAAACCGTACCCTTCCCTATACCTGCCTCTTTAGCAATTTCTCCTACCTTCCCCTGGTAAAATCCATGTTCTCCAAACACTTTCATTGCTGCTTCAATAATTTCATACCTTCTTTGCTCTCTAAGCGAGCTCATTCTCTCACCTCATCTTTTGTCTCTATTGCATATTTTCCCTTAATTTTAGACTTAAAAGAACTAGAGATATTATCAAACACCATATATAATACAGGAACAAATACCAATGTTAAAATCGTAGATAAAGTCAATCCTCCTATGACCACTATTGCCATTGGAGCTTGCATTTCTGCTCCTTCACCAATTCCAAGGGCTAAAGGTACAAGGCCTAAAACAGTAGTCAATGTAGTCATTAAAATTGGTCTTAATCTAACTGGTCCTGCAATAATAATCGATTCCACTAACTCCTTACCTTCATTACGCAATGTATTTATATAGTCTATTAATACTATACCATTATTAACTACAATTCCCGCTAACATAATTACCCCTATAAAAGCTGTTACGCCAAAGGTATTTCTAGTTATAAAGAGGGCTAAAGCTCCTCCTCCAAAAGCCAAAGGTATAGTAAAAAGAATTATAAAAGGGTGGATTAAGGATTCAAATTGAGCTGCCATTACCATATAGATCAATACTATAGCAAGGATTAAAGCTAAAGATAGTTGCATAAAAGCTTCCATCATCTCTTCATTTTCCCCTCCTATATTGTAGTAATAACCTTCTGGTAATTGATATTCATTTAACTTTTCATCAATATCCATACTAATGCTCCTTAAATCCCTTCCTAGAATTTGGCTAGTAACGGTCACCACCCTTTCTTGTCCTTCTCGATTAATTTGAACAGGTCCTTTAACAATAGATATATCAGCAACTTGACTTAATGGTATATTAAAACCCCTAGGGGTAATTATATCCATCTGTTCAAAATCAGATAAGTTCTCCATTATATCTCCTAGTTGTTTTATCACTACATCTATTTCTTCACCTTTATCTTTATATTTGGTAACCCTAGTTCCAGATGTACCTTGCCTAACAGCAGAAGCAATCTGTGCCGTTGTCAAACCATAGTTTGCAGCATTTTCCTTATTTACTAAAACTTCAATTTCAGGCACTACTTCGCTTAAGCTAGTTTCAACCTCCCTTGTTCCTTCGACGGATTCAACTATTCTTTTAAAGTCATTGGATATTTCTTCTAGTACCTCCAGTTCATCCCCTTTAATATCTATACTAATAGGATCGCTTGATCCCATCATCCCTGTACTTGATTCCTCTCTTACTGAAATTTCAGCTCCAGGTATATCCTTCACAAGATTTCTAATTTCCTCTGTAACTTCATCTGTACTTCTATCCCTTTCTCCTAATTTAACTAAACTTACAAAAATGGTTCCTTTATTATTAGATGCCCCACTTACAAAGGAAGTGCTAGAACCTACATTAGTAAATACTATATCAATCTCATCAATTGCTTCCAATTTCTCTTCTATAATCTTAGCTACCTCATCTACCTGGTGAATTTCACTTCCTAAAGGCAGCTCTATATTAATAGATATATTCCCTTCATCCATACTAGGGAAAAACTCCATACCTACCTTGGCTAAACTAGCCATACTTATTACAAAAACAAATATAGCAATGATTATGGTAGCCTTTCTATGATTAAGACCCCAAATTAATAAATTCCTATATCTATTTTCTAACTTCTTAAACATTCCATCAAAAACATTATAGACAGACTGAAGTTTCTTTTTCTTCCCAGTTCCTTTTTCATCAGACTCAACTTTTAAAATCTTAGAAGATAACATTGGTATTAAGGTCAACGCCACCAATAAAGAAGCTACAAGGGACAAAGTAACGGTCATAGCAAAATCTTTAAACATAATCCCTATTATCCCTTCAATAAATACTATGGGAAGAAATACGGCTATAGTAGTTAGAGTAGAAGCTGTAATAGCCATTCCTACCTCTGATGCCCCTTCTATAGCAGCCTCTATTCTAGAATATCCTTCAGTTCTAAAACGATATATATTTTCCAGCACTACAATAGCACTGTCTACCAACATTCCTACTGCCAAGGCCAATCCACCTAAAGTCATCATATTTAAAGTAATCCCATTAAAATATAATAGAATAAAAGAAGCAATCAAGGATATGGGAATAGCGATTCCAATAATTAAAGTTGTTCTTATGTTTTTTAGAAAAATATATAGAATAGAAATAGCTAATATAGATCCTATAATAACATTCTTTGCAACATTGTTAATAGAATCCTTAATTATGGTAGAACTATCTATAACTACATCCATTTCAATATTAGGATATTCCTTTTGAAGCTTTTCTATTTCTTTATTAATTAAATTTGATACCTGTACCGTATTCTTTCCAGATTGTTTTTGTATAGAAATATTTATACTATCCCTTCCATTGGTCCTTGAAATACTACTAATATCCTTATTAGTCAAATGCACATGACCAACATCTTTCAATGAAATAACCTCTCCAGTAGGTAAAGTAATAGGTAAATTCCTTATTTCATCAATAGAGTCAAATTCTCCTACAACCCTTACTGCTAATTCCTGTTCACCTTTTTTTACATTTCCTCCTGGAAGATTTGTATTAGCCCCACTCAATAGCTGAGCTAACTGATTAATACTTAATCCATAACTAGTCAAACTATTTTGATCGACTACTATCTCAATTTCATCTACAAGGCCTCCACCAATATTGGCTGAAGCAACACCATCTAATCTTTCAAATCTCTGACTAAAGGTATCTTCTGCTAAGGATTGCAATCCAGCTAAATCTCCTTTAGTAGATAAAGCTATATATACAATTGGCATAGAATTTGGATCTATCTTTAATACCATAGGCTCAGTTGCATCCTCTGGTAAAAAACTTTTTATCATATCCACCTTTTCACGCATTTCCAAAGCAGCAAAATCCATATCCGTTCCCATATTAAATTTGGCAACAACAACTGAATTCCCTTCAGAAGATATGGAGCTAACATTGTCAATATTTCCTACAGTAGCAACAGCCCCTTCAATTCGTTTGGTAATTAGATTCTCTATTTCCTGAGGACCTGCTCCTGTATAAGAAGTAGATACAATAGCCACAGGTACTTCTATTTCAGGAAATAAATCTATAGGCAATCCTGTTAATGAAATTGCACCTAAAAGTACAACTATCAAAACTATCATAGTTATTGTAACAGGTCTTTTTACAGCTAAACTTGGTAAATTCAATGCTACTCACCCCTTACTACTTTCACTTTTCCACCATCTTCCACATAATGTTGCCCTTTTACAATAACCTGTTCTCCTTCTTTAAGACCTTCCTTTATTTCCACATACTCCCCTGTATCCAATCCTAATACTACCGTCCTTTCAACTGCCTTATCATCCTCTAATACAAAAACTATATTCCTATCGTCTTTATCTAAAACAGCATCTCCTTTAAGTACAATAGTTGACTCTACTTCATCTATACTTAAATCCACCTCTCCATTCATTCCAGGCTTAAGTTTTCTATCTAAATTGTCTATATAAATTTTTACAGGATAAAGCTGGGAACTGTCATCTGCTGTAGGACTAATATAGCTAATAGTACTAGTAATTTCCTCGTCAAAAGCTGCCGGAACTTTAATATTTACTTCTTGGCCAACTTCCAATCGATTGACTATATTTTCAACTACATTGATTTGAATATATACCTTATCCATATCAACCATTTTAGCTGCTATTTGACTGCCAGTAGCAATTTGACCTTCTTTAACATTTAATTCGGATATTACCCCATCCCTTGGAGCTCTGATGACTGTATCATCTAAATTACTTGCCATTTGCTCATAGGATATTTCCGATTGTCTTAGCTGGTTTAAAGCTTGTTCATAAGCTATTTCCGCTTGTTTCACCTGACCTTTCGCTACCTCTAAACTCTTCTCACTAGCTGCTAACTCTGCCTGCTCTACTTGGCTTTTAGGTACAGCACCCTCTTCATAAAGCTTTCTAGTTCTATCTAAATTTAACTTAGCATTATCTATCTTCTCCTGAGTTAATTCATAATTAACTAAAGCAGTTTTTAAGGCATTTTCAGCTTGGGCTACTCCATTACTAGCAATTTCAACAGCATTAGCTGTCTGCTCTAAATTTTTTGAAATATCTTCTTGCTCTATTATAAATAAAACACTACCCTCCTTTACAACATCCCCTAATTCAACATTAACGCTGGTAACCACACCTGGTACCTTAGAGGTAATTATTATCTCTTCATTTGCAAAGATTTTACCATTAATTTTAACCTTATCCTCAATACCTCTAGCAGTAACTCTCTCTACCTGAACTGGCGTGTAGTATTTATCCTCCTTTGCCTCACTAACTTCAGCTGATTTATTACAGCTTGATATCAATCCTAATACCCCTATTAGTATTACAATTAGTAATATAATAGCTTTTGCTTTCCTACTCATCTCTTTTCTTCCCCCTAATAAAAAATAGTCCTTTAGTTAAAACCGAATGGTCGGTCAACATATTTTATTATATTATACTCCTTTTATTATATCAATATAATTAACAAAAAAGCCTTCCCTTTCTGGGTTGGCTTTTTTATTAATTATATTAAATTATCAGATATCTAAAATATATTCTGAAAAGCCTCCTTAAACTTCTCGCCCATAAGCCTCTTATTACATGCCTCACAAAGATGTTCCTCGTTTTCAATACCTAGTTTATCATCAATAAAATGTAAAGCTTCCTCTGTTGTGTAGTATTTGCCACATCTAGAACATTTGACTAAGTTAAAGGTTCTGTTCCAAATAGTTCTTTTTCCATCATGCTCTACTAAACTAATGGCATCTGTAGGGCAAACCTCAGCACAAGCTCCACAGCCTATACAATCCTTTGAAGCATCATCATAGGGAGTGGAAATTTTTTTAGTTGTTCCCCTATTTACCAAGGATATGGCACTGGTACCTAGTTTTTCACATGCTTTAACACATAGTCCACATAGAATACAGTCTTCTTTTTCATCTATATTTAGGTATCTCTCTGGTGCTTCCACATCATACTCCCTTGCCAATTCTTTTATATATTCATTATTTGGTGTTCTAAGAAGCAAAAGAAGTACAATATCCTTCCTCATCTTTATTATTCTTTCAGTATTTGTAAAAACTTCAATCCCATCCTTTATTGGATAGACACAGGATGAA
>JAAZMG010000245.1 GCA_012798935.1 Tissierellia bacterium
CCTTTATTTGTTTAGCTTTTATTATAACTGTGTTTTGGGGAGATTTAATTATTAACTGGTATATTATCGGTTTTTTATAGAGGTGAACTTATGAATAACCAAAAAGGTATGATTTTAATATCTTTATTAACAGTGATTATTGTATTATCTATACTATCTATTGGAGTATATAGCATTAGCTATTCAGCTGGTAGACAAGCTCAATTTACAAGAGATAATGCTCAGGCCTATTATATTGCAAAAGCAGGAGCTGATTTGGTTATAGATGATATTATCAGTATAGTGCAAAATATGAATGAGAAAGAAGAAGATAAAAAGACTTTAGAAATAGAATTTCCGAATGAAGGTAATGCTACTGTAGATGTAGAATTGCTAAATGAAAATAATGCTATAAAGGAGATTCATATTGAATCGACAGGATTGGTTAAAGAGGGTAAACTATTTGGAAGTAAAAATAAAATTCAGGCTAAACTGATGAATAATGGTAATTTAAATGGGGCAATAGTTATATTTGGAGTAGATAATGATGGGAATATATATAAGTTTAATAAAAACTTTGAAGATTCTGAAGAGTTAGATGTAACCGACAATCAAGATAAAAAGATAAATATAAATAGGCCTATGTCCTTTGCCTGGGATGGTAATGATACTTTGATTTTAGTTGGTAATGGGGAAAGTGACTGTATAATTTCAAATGACTTAGGTAAAACCTGGGAAACTAAACCTCAAAAACAAGGCAATGGATTAGATTTTGTATTTTGGTCAGAGGATTATGGAACTTTTTATGCAACTCAAACTAAAGATAGTGGACAAAGTAATAGTGGGAAAATATTTTATTTAGATCCGATAACCAGTCAATGGAAAGAATCAAGTAAACCAACAGAGGGATTTAAAATAGAAAAATTAGTTCAGAGCAATGATACTATAGTTGGAATATCGAAAGATAAAAAATCAAAAATAACCTATTTTAAAGGTAATTTGCTAGAATATGGAAATAAAAGTAAGGATTGGGAAATTGCAAATATGGTAGATTTAGAAAACAAAAGCATAAGTGGCACATATAATGCTATAACTTATGGAGACGGCAAGTTTGTTATTGTTGGAAATAATGATGGAAAAGGGATCATATTAATTATCGATTCAAAAACTATTTCAGAAGGGATAAACAATGATAAGAAAAAAAATAACAACAAAGAGCTAAACATTAAAGTAGAAAAAATAGAAGTAAATGGCAAGTTAAATGATGTAGTATGGACAGGTGAAAAGTTTATTGCTGTTGGCGATGGAGGTACAATATATACTTCTAATGATTCAGAAAGGGGTATAGTATGGGAAAAGGTAGAAGACATCCAAAATAACTATAATTTCAACATGGTCTCGTCCCATGAAGACTATATAATAGCATATAGCCAAAATGAAAATGCAGTATTGATTTCTGATGATGGTGGTAAAAGCTGGGTACAAAAACAAGACTATAACTATCCTAAACTAATCGATATAATCGTAATAAGCAAAGGAGATGGAACTTTTGACCCCAACAACTATAATATCCAATGGTCTAGATAAGAAAATCCACATCAATGATAAAGGATTAACCTTATTAGAAGTTTTAATTACATTGGCTATTTTAAGTATTGTAGTTATAGCTTTTATTACTCTATTTACAGATACTAACTTAACTATAAATTATTCAGGGAAAAAGACAACAGCAATAGCGAAAGGAAAGAGTACCTTAGATGAGATAAGTTTAAAAGCTAAAACTTCTAAAACAATAGATGGAAATACAGTAAAGAAGACAATTTCTAAAATATTAGAAAAAGATAGTTATAAAATATTTGAGGAAGACAAGGAAGAACTTTATAAATATGATAAAGAAAACAACTATAAAGTACATTTTCTTATTCAAAACCAATCTATAGAGTTAGAGGCTGATAGTAGCTCTGATACAATAACATCCAATGCAATTAAAATAAAAATGGTAGTTTTCTATGATAATGGTAAAAAGAAAGTAGAACTTTCAACTTATATTCCAACTAAGGAAGATATAAATGAAGAATAAACTATTAAATAATAAAGGATTAACATTAATTGAATTAATAATAACTATTGCTTTACTTGGTATAATTATTTCATTTATGTTTACATTCTTTCAATTTAACTATAGCACATTTTTTAGAAGCAACAGACAATATAATGTACAAACTAGTTTGAATAATTGTGCAAGGTTAATTGAGGAAGAATTAAGATTTGCAGATGCTATAAAAATACATTTAAATAAGGTTGATTTTTGTGAAACTAAGAACTATATTTATTTAGATGATAGTATAATAAAAATAAAAACGATGGGTAATGAGTCTAAAAGTTTAACGGTAGAGAACATAATTATTGCTGATAAACCATGTTTCCAGCTAGATGGAAACTTATTAACTTTTCAAATTAAGGGTCAGAGTCCCAAAAATAAAGAAGAATTTATTATTAAATCAACAATTGAATTATTGAATTTTAAAAATACTGCTAATGAGATAGAAGGCTCTATTATTGAATATACCATTAAAGGAGATGATTAACTTTGAACCTACCATTCCTACCTAAAAGAAAAATCCTTTCAATAGATATTGGTTCTTTTCAAATAAAAGCAGTTGAGGGTAAAGCTACTAAAAAAGGAATAATAATAGATAATTACTTCAGCATACCTACACCAAAGGATGCCTATAACGATGGGGAAATAGAGGACAGAGATTTAATACATTATGTGTTAGATGAAGGCTTAAAGAAGAACAAAATTAAATCTAAGAATGTTTATTTAACCATAAATAGTTCATCTATAATTACCAGAGAGTTAATAATCCCTAAAGTAGAATATGAGGAAATTGAAAATATTTTAAGTTTTCAATTAGAGGATTATATTCCTATGAATCCTGAAAACTATATTGTTCAATTTAAGATAATAGGTTCTGTTTATGAGGGAGATATAGAAAAATTAAAGCTCCTATTAATTGCTATTCCAAAAGAAATAGTGGAAAGCCATTATAGATTATTAAAAGATTTAGATTTAAATCCTGTGGTATTAGATTATCAACCTAATTCCATAGCTAAAATTATTAAATATAATGGACTTATAAATGATACATATACTACAGAAAATATAACCTTTGTTGCTATAGATATAGGTTATGATAGTACTAAAGTTTCTATAATTAAAAATGGCATTATTCAAGTTAGTAGAGTTGTTGAGATAGCTGGAAAGTACATAGATCAAAATATTTTAAATTTTTTTGAATATAATCAAGAAGAACTTGAAGAGAAGAAAAGAGTAATAGATGATATTAATCATGTAGACGAAGAATACTCAAATTATAGTCGTTTGATAGATATTATTAAAAATTCTTTTCAAAGTTTAAATGAAAAAATAGAGATTATATTTAGATATTATTTAACAAGAGAAACAAATAATAAAATAAATATGATTTTATTATTTGGAGGCTGTGCAAATATTAATGGAATAGCTAATTTATATTCAAACTATTTTAATATACCTTCAATAAAAGTAGAATCTTTTAATAATGTATATTTTAGTGGAGATTTATCTAAATATATAAATTCTATTGGTTCAATTATTAGAACAACAGAGGTGTAATTATGAAAGATTTAAACTTTTTTGAATCCTATATTGAAAAAAGGAAATTTAATATAGATAAACGACTAATCTACTATTTTATAGCCATCTTATTGGTATTATTTATTGTTTTTTATTCCATATTCAATCAAATAAAGATTAGACGAATTTCAAAAGATGTTGGTAAATTAAGATCTATAGTTGAAGATGAAAAGATAAATAAAAAGGTTACTGAAATAAATGAAAAGAAGAAAGAGGTAGCTAAATTTAATGAGTCTTTGGATAAAATCAAACTATTAGATAATGTCATTGAGGAGGATAATATAATAGATGATTATCTATTAGAAAATATTACTTCCAGAATGCCAGATGATGTGTTTTTTACCTCAATTAGTATATATACTGACAATATCCAAATTATTGGAATTTCTAAGGATAAATGGTCTATAGCTGAATTAGGAAAAAGCTTAGGATCAATAGAAGAATTTAAAGAAATATTTATTACAAATATATCCTTTGAAGAAGACAACTATAATTTTACATTAAATATCAATTTAAAGGATGTGAATATGGATGAAGAAGAGAAAGCTGTTGGAGAAGATGAAAATGAGGAAGTTTACGAAGAATGAAAAAGTGCTTTTGAC
>JAAZMG010000033.1 GCA_012798935.1 Tissierellia bacterium
CCTTCATTTAGAGCAATATCTGCCATCAAAAGATCAGATTTTGAAACAGTTCCAAGGTCAAATTTTTTCTTTATAATATCCCTATTTCTTTGAATGTTTTCTAGATTGCTATTAGTTACTTTAAGATAGTCTTCAGATTGAAGCACTCCATAATAGGCACGGGTCACATTATATTTTATATCTTCTATTATGTAATCTTTTTTTAGTTTTTCTTCCTCAAGAGCAAATTCTGCCTTTTTAGATAACATATTAGCGTCTAATTGAAAACCTTCAACTGTTCCAATAGAAAAATCACTTTTTTTATATTTTTTTTCTTGATATCTTGCCTCACTTAGTTCTACCTTTTTTGCTTCAATTTCTAAATCGTTAATTTTAAGTTGGGAAGAGTTTTTTATTCCCTCCTCTATTGCTTTTTCTAAAGATAAGCTTTTGATACCCTCTGTTGATATATTATCTCCATAGGAAATCAATGGAGTTGTTATCATTATGGATATTAATAGGATACCTGCAAATATTCTTTTCATACTATACCACTTCCTTCATTTTGTTATTTTTAGGAGCCTAATACTTGTTTTCTTAATTTTTCATGCAATCTCTCAAAGGTTACATAGATAAGAGGTATAACGATCATAGTTAAGAATGTAGCTGCTAGCATGCCACCAATTACAGTTATTGCCAAAGGTGAAAATCGCTCCGAACCCAAAGCCAGCTGCAAAGCTAAAGGTAACATCCCAACTATATCAGAAAATGCTGTCATCATAATAGGTCTAAACCTTGCCGTTATAGCTACTATGGCAGATTCTTCTACGGCCACACCTTTAGCTCTATTAGATATCATATGGTCTATTAAAAGTATAGCATTGTTTACAACAGTACCTGCTAATAAAATAAATCCTAAAAGTACAGGCATTGAAATATAAGTATTTGATATTGCTAATGCTGGTGCAACCCCTATAATCACAAGAGGTATAGATGCCATAATAGTTATAGGATGTATAAAGGATTTAAACTGGGGCACTAATAAAAGATATACAAATATAATGGCCAAAGCTACTAAGAATATCATATCTTTCATTGAATCAGCCAAGGTTTCCTGTTCTCCAGTCAGACCCATACTATAACCAGTTGGCAATGGATAGCCTTCCATTATTGCATTTATATCTTTAACGATATGACTAAATGCTCTATCATAGGTATATCCTAAAATATTAATAGTATATTTAAGATTTTCTTTCGTTATAATATTCGATCTTTCTATTACATCTATTGATACGATTTCTCTAAGGGGCACTTTAACACCAAGGGGAGATTCTACGTACACATCTAATAAATTATCTAATGATTCTACATATTTATCCATATACTTTACAGAGATATCAATATTTTTAGATTCGCCTACGTTCATAGTTGTATTTTGAATACCTTCTATTGCACTATATATCTGTCTAGAAATATTTATATTATTTAATCCTAATTCCTGAATCCTTTTATCATCAGTCATAATGTTTAGTTGAATATTATCTATATCAAAGCTTTTATATATATTTGTAGTACCCTCTATTGTTTTTATCTTTTCTTCCAAATCTAATGCAATATGGTATAAAACTTCCTGATCATCTCCACTTATTTTTATATCTATAGGAGCTGATGAACTCCCTACTGCTGTTCCTCCTTGTTCTTTAACAACAAATCTTTTAATATCTGGAATTGTGTCTATTTCTTTTCTTAATCTTTCTTGAAATTCCCATATAGTTTCCTTTCTCTCTTTTCTTGTATTTAGATTTATTGTAATAACTCCTTGATTTGCACCCATTATTCCAAAATCTCCAAGCTGATTACTTCCGTGTTCATATCCTATTTGGGTACTATAATTTACTACATTTTTCTCCTTATCTAGTAATTTTTCAATTAAGTGGATAGTTCCTCTAGTGTCTTCTACTGTAGTACCTGGCTCCATTTCTATTGATACATAGGTCACACCACTATCAAATTTTGGCAACATCTCTACCCCTTTATTCGCTAAAAATCCTGCACTCATAGCCATTAATATAATTATAATTATATAGGTTTTTGCCTTATTTATCAAAACTATTTTTAAAAGTTTCGTATATATTTTTAATAACTTTTCCATCATCCTATTAAAAGGAAGGGCTACTACATTTATTATCCTTTCTAATCTAATAGCTTGAATTTTATTAAACATTACCGTTAATAAAGGTATAATAGTAAGAGCTACCACTACTGATGAACCAATCGCAAAAATTAATGTCATAGATAGGGGTCTAAACATCTCCCCAACAAAACCTTTAATAAATATAAGGGGTACTAGTACTATCAATGTCGTTGTTGCTCCAGCTAAACTAGGCATAGATATTTCATTAATAGCATCTATAGTTGCTGTTACAATATCTTTACCATATTGATTATAATGGGTTATTATATTCTCTACTGATACGATTGCGCCATCTACCACGAAGCCTATGCTAAGAATCAATGCTGAGAGGGTAACCATATCTAAAGACATATCAAAAATTCTCATCAGTGTTAATGTACTTAAAAACACTATAGGCATAGATAGGGAAACAACCAAAGATTGATTAACCTTAGTTATAAATAGAGACATAAGAATTGCAGTTAAAAGTATAGACATCAATACACTGCTACTCATATTATCTACCATCTGCCTAGTAAATATAGAATCATCTTGAGCTATTTGAAATTCTATAAAAGGATACATTCGTTGTAACTCATCTAATTTTTGTTTCACATTGTTAATAACCTCTACAGTATTGCTATCACTTCGTTTTGTTACAAGCATAGCAATAGCTTCCTTCCCATTAAAACCATAGGAGCTTTCCAGTTTTTTAATAGATAAATCAATATCTGCAATATCCTGTAAATATACAAAATTACCATCTTTCAATGGAATAGTTAATTTTTTAATATCATCTATTGTCTGAAAACTTTCCTCTATCCTAATTAGCATATCTTTATTATCATGTAATATTTTCCCTCCAGGTGCTTTAATATTATCCTGTGCTATAGCATTGGAAACCTGCTCTAGGGAAAGTCCATAGGCTATTAACTCATTTTTATCTATTTTAATTTGAATTTCATTATTATATCCACCAAACAATTCTACTGAAGCAACTCCATCTACTAATTCCATATCATAGGATATTTTATCTTCAGCCAATTGCCTAATATTTTGCATATTTAGGGATTTACTGTTAAGACTTATTGTCATAATTGGCTTATCCGATGTACTAAACTTTAAAACTCTCGGTTCCATTATATTTTGTGGTAAGTCTTGCCTAATTCTACTGATAGCATTTTGAATGTCGATAGTTGCTTCATCTATATTCATTTTATAATCAAATTCTAATTGTATAGTAGCTATATTGTCCTGACTAGTAGATTTTACATTCTTTATTCCTTCTAGCTTCCCAAATTCTTCTTCCATAGGTTCTACTACATCCGTAACTACATCTTGAGCTGAAGTTCCTGGATATTGCGTAATAACAGTTGCCATTGGTGGATTGGTATCAGGTGCCAATTCTGTTTTCATAGTACCTCTGCCATAAATTCCAAATATTATAATAGCAATTAAAGAAGATAAAATAAAATATTTATTTTTTATTGAAAATTTTCCAATACTCATTTTTTGTCTACCCCTTGAAATATATATACTTTAGCACCATCGTACAGCTTTGTTAAGTTTTTACAAGCTATTTTTTCCCCTTCTTTTATACCTTCTAGAACCTGCGTTTTATTTTCAACTACCAATCCAGTCTTTATTTCCCTTTCATAAACATAGTTATCTTCTAAAACATAAACAATCTGTCTATTTTCTAAATCCTTTATAAAAGCTGTTTCTATTACCAACCCTTCATCCATTTCATCTACTATAAATTCTGTCTGTACACCAGTTCCTATTACCATATCCTTATTAACATCTTTGGCAGTAAATGAAACCTTCACTTCACCTATTCTAGTAACAGGATTTACGTCGGGCATTATATTCGTAACTTTAGCTTCAATAGCATTATCTTGTCCCGTTATATAAACTATTACTTTTGTACCAATATTAATCTTAGATAGATCTTTCTCACTTACTTGCACCCTTACAACATAGTTTTCTATTCCATCGATTACTGCAAAAGGTCTACCTGCTATAGCCAAATCTCCAGTACTATAATCTATCATCCTTATACGTCCATCCATAGGAGCTTGAATCGTTGTATCCTCTAAACTTAAGCTTAATTCTTCCACCATAGTATATAATTCTTTTAATTGCATTGACGCCATATCCTTTTCATGGGTCAATTTATTATATGTATTTTGAGACATAGCTTTCAATTCTTCTAGTTGATTTTGCACTGTATTCCTTTCGTGTTCAATTTTGTCATAAGAACTTTGTGGAATAGCTCCATATTCATATAAAGTTTTATATTTTTCAGCTTCATTTTTTAAATAATTAAAGTTTTCTTCTACTGTTTCCACTTTTTTTGCTGAAGGGTTGCTTTCATAATAATTCTCCACTTCTTTACTTAGATAAGCATAGCTTGTTTCTAATGTTTCAATTTTTTGCAATGCAGTATTAAGTTTAGCTATAAATTGACTATCATCAAGCCTAGCTATAATATCTCCTTCTTTTACCATATCTCCTTCTTTAAAAACTAATTCATTTATCTCAGATGTTATTTTAGGTGACAATACAACTGAATTCTCAGATTCAATTGTCCCTAAATAACTTATTTTTTCAATAAGTTTAGATAGCTTTACCTCCTCTATTTCTGTAGGAATACCCAAATCACTATTAGAAACTTTCAAACCTCTTTTATTTTTCCCTATGTTTTTAATTAACCCAACAATAATAACAAATACCAATGCTATTATTATTAAATAAAAAACTTTCTTTTTTTTCATATATTTTAACACCTCTCTTTACATTTTTATTATTGTCTGGTATATCCTTTCTATATTTACTATTCTTCTTTTAAGTTTACATTTCTTATAGTATAATTAATCATAAGATGACTATCAAGTAACCGATGTTACCAAAATTAGAAAAGGGGAAATTTTTATGAATTTTAGAGATTATTTATCTACTATTAAGAAAAATAGTTTGTTTAAAAACTTTCCTGAAGAACAGTTAATCAGATTATTTACTATAAATAATCATAAGATAGGAGTATATCAAAAAGATAGTATTATCTATAATCAAAATCAAACATGTAATACTCTTGATATCATTCTCAAGGGAACAGTATCAGTACAACGGATTGATGAAAAAGGCAATGTGCTAACTGTCTCTGAATTTAATGAAAAGGAAAGCTTGGGAGGTAATTTAATCTTTGCTAATAAAAACATTTATCCAATGACAGTAGTAGCTAAAATAAATGCTAAAATTTTACATATGAAAAAAGATTTAGTTTTAGAGCTTTGTAAATCTAACAATAATTTTCAAAAACAATTTATAACATCCATATCAAATAAAACCACTATTATTAGCGATAAATTAAAATCTGTTAAGATGAAAACTATAAGACAAAATATTATAGAATTTTTAATCTCGGAAAACTATAACCAGAAAACATTGAAGGTTAATTTGAATATGACTAAAAAGGAGTGGGCTGAAAAATTAGGTGTACAAAGGCCTTCGCTTTCAAGAGAGTTGATGAAAATGAAAAAAGAAGGTCTAATAGATTATGATAAAGACTCTATTTTAATTAAAGATATAAATTTTTTTAAAAATTAACAAATCAAAATCTTTCTAATATATTTAAAAAATATATTAGAGTAATAGGTAAATACTATTTTATTTGCTAAAGAAATTACATATGTAAATATTTTTAAGGGGGTAATACATATAAATATAATTTCTAACCTTAATAATAAAGAAATAGTCCTTTTGGTATATTTAATCATTATAAATATTATATCCGTTGTGTTCTTTGGGATTGATAAAATGAAAGCTGAGAAAAAACGATGGAGAATATCTGAAAACACTCTTATTATATTAGGACTTCTAGGTGGGTCTACAGGTATTCTAATTGGAATGGTAATGTTTAAGCATAAACTTAGTAAAAAAAAGTTTTATATAGGAATACCTTTGATACTTATATTAAACAAAATTTTAGAATTGACTATATTAAACTATATTAATTAAAAAAAGACTAGGAGCAAACCCACAGGTTTGCCCCTACAATCATCTTTGTATAAATCCTACCTTTTTATATACTTTTCGGAGTGTTTTCATGGAAGCATAATTAGCCTTCTCTGACCCCTCTTTATATACCTTTTCTAAATAATCTTTATTTTTCATTAAATCATTATATCTTTCCTGTATGGGAGCTAGTCCTTGAACAACTACCTCAGCTACATCTTCTTTAAATTTACCATATCCAATTCCTTGGTATCTATTTTCTATTTCTTCTATGGAGTCACCAGAGAATACACTATATATATTCATCAAATTTTTAATTCCTAATTGTTCATCATTATATCTTACTTCTCCAATTGAATCAGTTACTGCCCTTTTTACCTTTCTTCTTATAGCATCAGGCTTATCCAATATTAAAATATATCCATTTTCATTTTGATCTGATTTAGACATCTTGTTTTCTGGCTCTTGAAGACTCATTATCTTGGCACCAAATTCTTGTATTAAAGGTTCTGGTACTTTAAAAGTTTCACTGTATTTATTATTAAACCTTTCTGCTAAATCCCTAGCTAGTTCTAAATGTTGTTTTTGGTCTTCCCCTACTGGTACAAAATCTGTTTGATATAGCAAAATATCAGAAGCCATTAATACAGGATAGGTAAATAATGCTGCATTTAAATTTTCCTCAGATTTTTTAGATTTTTCCTTAAACTGAGTCATTCTATTTAATTGTCCCATATAGGAAATTGAATTTAATACCCAAGTTAATTCAGCATGAGCATTTACATGGGATTGAATAAACAGTGTACATTTTTCTGGATCTAGTCCACTAGCCAAGTATATAGCCAGAACTTCCAAAGTGTTTTTTCTTAAATCCTTTGGTATTTGAGGTACTGTTATAGCATGTAAATCAACTATACAATAATAGCAATTATATTTTTCCTGTAAACCTACAAAATTTTTGATAGCTCCTATATAGTTTCCTATAGTTAATCCTCCTGATGGTTGCACACCACTAAATACAACTTTTTTGTCCATTTGTATACCTCCTATTAAATTGAGATTACCAATATAAAATTATAATATTAAACCCTTTCATCTCTAAATATAAGAGACGAAAGGGTTACTTCCGTGGTACCACTCTAATTGGCCTAAAGCCCACTTTAATCTATTAAAGGTGATTAAGCCTAATACCCTACTTGTTTCAGATATTAACTCCCAAGTCCATTCAACACAATAGTACCATCAGGCTTTCACCACCCCTGATTCGCTTTAGACCTTTATCATGTTTACTATTCTTGATCAATGTATTTAGTATTTATCTGTTATTTTACATTATACACAATATCTAATAAAAGTAAACTAATTTTAAAATTATATTACATACATTAAATAATCGTCTCTATTAGTTCTAACAACTCTCCCGGGTACCCCTACTACAGTTGTATAAGGTGGCACATCTTTTAAAATAACAGCATTGGCGCCTATCTTGGCCCCTCTACCTATAGTTATAGGACCTAATATCTTTGCCCCTGCACCTATCATTACATCGTCTTCCACTGTAGGATGACGTTTAGTATTTGGTTCTCCTCCAAGTCCACCTAAAGTTACCCCATGGTACATAGTAACATTATTTCCAACTTCAGCAGTTTCACCTATAACTACTCCCATTCCATGGTCAATAAATAAATTTTTCCCTATTTTAGCTCCTGGATGGATTTCTATACCTGTCTTTTTTCTTGCTCTTTGAGATATAATCCAAGATAATGTATATCTCTTTTTATTATAAAGTTTATGACTTAATCTATGATAGAGCAAAGCCTTTAAGCTAGGATAATAAAAAATAGCTTCAAACAAACTTTTCGCCGCTGGGTCTTTTTCCAATATGTTTTTAGCTTCTTCTATAATAAACTTAAACATATTTATCACTCTCCATTAAATAAATCTGTAGATAGATACCTTTCTCCAGTATCAGGAAGAACTGTAACAATCCTTTTGCCTTTACC
>JAAZMG010000246.1 GCA_012798935.1 Tissierellia bacterium
ATTGCAATAGAAATAATGATAAGTCCTTTGATTATGCTATTAGTGCTATTCAAAATTCAAGAAAAGCAGGAATTTATACTATGGCACAAACGGTTATTTTAAAAGAGGAATTGGATGAAGAAAAACTATTTAAGCTTTTTAAATTGGCACAGGAAAATGGTGCCCATGAAGTTAAAATATTGGAACCTATTTTAAGTGGCAATCTTTTAAATGAAAAAGATTTAAGCAAGGTACTTTATAGTGTTGAAGATAGAAAAAAATTGATTGATATACAGCATAAAGCTAATAGAAGGGACGACTTCCCCAAGATTACAACTTTTGCATATACAGAAAGTGAAGAAAAGTATGGCTGTGGTGCTGGTACACAACATTCATATATAAGTGCTTCAGGACATTTATATCCATGTGATTTTGTACCTATGAGTTTCGGATGTATTAGAGAAAAAAGAATAAAGGAATTATGGAAAGAAATGAATGAATTAATGGGGAAACCTAAAATAGGCTGTTTTGCTCAAAAGGTAAATAAAGAGGTCTATGAAAAGGCAAAAAAAGAATTGCCATTATGCAAAGAAGAGTCGATAAAAATTTGTGAAAAATGCATATCTAATAAATTTCCTAAGTATTATAGGGATTTGCAATAGGAATATAATTAAGCTATAAATATTTTCGGTCCATATTTGTAGAAAAATTCGTCGTATTAAACTTTAAATATAAAAAAGAATTTGTAAGAAACTTTTTTAAAATACTATCAGGAGATGATTATATGGGAAAGGCAAGACGAATTATTGTGGGTATAGTTTCGGTTATATATTTAACACTTGTAATTATGAAAATTGATATTCCACGTAATGTTTTTATTGCTTTAACTGGGATAATGCTTATAAGTGGGGCAATAGATGAATGGAATAGATACAAAGAAACAAAAAAGAAAATACATTTACTTATTCCAATTATTCTATTGCCTATTGTTATTTTTGTAGTCTTGAGTTTATTGTTTTAATTGAATATGAGTAGTAATAAATATACCTACTAATAGTATACTATTTAAAGTATTTTTTAAATTATGAAAACAATATGGACTATGTGGAACGGGGGATGATAAAATGCGGTTTTTACCACTGATTGGTTACCTTACGATTTGGTTCACTCCAATTATATTTGTTACTAGTTTGATTGGTGCGATAAAAGCTATTAAAGAAGGGCGTGATACTGAAAAATATACAATCGCATGTTGTATTAGTTTAATGCTTATAGTTATTCCGATTTACATAATGTTAATGGATATTTAATAAGGAAAGCATCAAAATTTATATTTGAAGTTAAGATGCATTCTTTATATTATATGCCAATGTATAATTTTCGCATAATAACGCTATATATTGTATATAAATATTAGGAGGTTAGAAACAGTATTAAATAAGTAAAAATATATTATAAATGGCCATTGAAACATATGTTCCGAAAGGATATAATAAATATAAGGAGATGATACTTATGCTTATTGTTTCAATGGTAGGTGAAACGGATGAAACTAACAGTTAAAGGTATATTAATTAATGTAAATAAAGAGGTAGAATTTGAAATTAATAGACTAATGACCGTATTTTCATCAGCAAAAAGGTATGGATTTAAGAGGCTTTTAGAAGGTAATATGAAAAATGGAGTAATAGAAAAAGATATTTCTAGAAAATATGGATTAAATATAAGACAAAGTAAAGATGCCCTAGAAAAAGCAAGAGAAATTATAGCATCTCAAAAGAAATTATTAAAGGAAAACTATAATAATTATTCCAATAAGGTGAGACAAGTAGAAAAGGAGCTAGAAAAAGCCAAATTAGAAAAGAAGATAAACGCTTTAACTAGTAAGCTAAACAAAAGAAAAAAGAAACAACAATTTTACAAAAACCATATAGATAAAAACACTATTCCAAAAGTAATATTTGGAGGAAGAAAAAATTTTATCAAAAGATGTAAAGGTCAGATAACAAATAAAGAATGGAAAGAATTAAGAGACAATAATTACTATTCAAGAGGAGATCGAACCAAAAAAGGCAATCCTAATTTAAGAATAATAGTTAAAAATAATATGACTTTTCTAGAGATATCAACTTTAAATAGAGATAAAAGAAATTGGGCAATAAAAATACAAGTACCATTATATCTACCACAAAAACAATCCAAAAAAACAGGAAAAATAAACGGTAGAAACTATAGACAAATGGTACTAGATTATTTAGAAACAAATGAAGCCTATAAAGTAGAACTTATTAAAAAAGAAGGTAAAATCTATGTGCATATCATCATAGATGAAAGTAAGATAAGCGAATATAAAGAAATCTATACTAAAGACAATGGAATAATAGGAATAGACACAAATCCTGACGGATTTGCATTAACAAAGGTAGATGAAGATGGAAATTATAGATGGGGTACTTATTTAAAGCAACATGAACTCTTATATGCAAGAACAAATAGACGAGATAATCTATGTGGCGAATTAGCTAAAGAAGCAATAGAAATAGCAAAAGTAGAAGGATGTGCCATAGCTATAGAAGATTTAAAATTTAAAAACGATAGAGATGTGAAAGTTAAGTTTGCAAGAATAAAAAGCCAATTTGTATATAGTAAGTTATTATCAGCCTTAGAAACTAAAGCTAAAAGAGAAGGAATTCAAGTAATAAAAGTAAAACCACAATATACAAGTAAAATAGGACTATATAAATACTCCAATCAATATGGACTAAATGTCCATGAATCAGCAGCCTTAGTAATTGGTAGAAGAGCCTATGGCTATAATAATGAAAAAGTACCAAAACTTTTAAAAGATAAACTATTAACAGAAGAAGAAAAACTTAAATTTAATAAAAAAAACAATTGG
>JAAZMG010000247.1 GCA_012798935.1 Tissierellia bacterium
AGGAAGCATACCTAGATATTCGATTTTGAAAAAACAAGGGTATAGAGTAGTCATTGTAGAGAAACACCTTATATTTTACAAAGTAAATGAAGAAAAGAAAACAGTTATTATATATGCTATAGTTGATGGAAGAAGAGAATATCAAAATTTAATATAGTCAGGCCACAATAGCCTTAAGCTCTATAGCAATTAGCTTTAGGGCTTTTTTCATGTTCATTATAAATTAATTATTAAAGAAGATGAATTTTTTGCTAATTGGACTTCTAAAAAAGAAAGTATAATAAATAAGAAATATATAGACTTCCGCTAAGGGGACAATATCTATTTATGACATCTTTATTGACCACTCAACCCATGTTGAAGTCGTAACACGGATTGTGAGGGAGTGAAACGACTGAAGAATCAGATGTACGCCTCATGTCAGGCTTGCCCAAGAATACGAGCAGAGCGAGATGTGATTGGCAGCAAGCTGCGGCGGAGAGTATAATTCTAATGACGTATTGTGGTTCAAAGGAGAAATAATAGGGTTTAACCACAAGAAATAGTGATTGAAGGGCAAAATTTGGTAAACGAACTTTGGTTTAATAGATTCAGAATATGTTGTAAATGTTAAAATGAAAATGGCTTTTTCCACTGTTAGCTGATAGACATTAAGTTAATGGACAGGTGATATTTCTATGGAAGATTTAATAAAGCTATTGGATGAAAATTTAGAAGTAGATACTTATGAAATAATTGATGATGAAATATTTATATATACTAAATCCGCTAGGACTGAAGCAACTTGTCCTTATTGTGGTCATGGTTCAAACAAAGTACATTTTTTCTATACTAGAGAATTTAATGATTTATCTATATTAGGTAAGAAATCAAATATTATTCTTAAAAATAGAAAGTTCTTTTGCAATAATTCTGAATGTAAATATAAGACATTTGCAGAAACCTTTGATTTTTTAGGTTTTAAGACAAAGAAAACTAAAAGACTAGAAGAATATATAATAAATATATCTCAAAATATAAGTTCTTTAGCTACTGAAAAATTGTTAAAGAAAAACGTTATAAAAATAGGAAAAAGCAGTATCTGTAATTTATTAAAAAAAAGAAATACCGTTGGATAAACTATCCATTAGAAAAATTTATATAGATGATTTTGCTCTTAAAAAAAGAGAAAAATATGGTACTGTTATGATAGATATTGAAAGTAGAAAAGTTGTAGATATACTAAATTCAAGAGATTTAGAAGCAGTTGAAAATTTTATTAAATATGAGTTCAGCAATGGGTTGGCGGAAGGAATTGCAAACAAAATCAAAGTAATAAAAAGGGAGAATATATAGCTCTGTTTAATACACATCATATGATATATATACCTTATTATGTATATTAAAGCTATATATATAATTATTTTCATAATCTTAATTATCACAAATATTTAAGATGAGGGCTGATGCCAATGAATAAATAAAATTCATTGGCATCATTCGTTTCGTTTGTTTTTAAATATTTTTTAAACTTAGGTATTGATTATAAAATAAAACCTCTGTTTTGTTAATTAACTTGAATTTATACAAAAGCTAAAATTTAATAAATTGTTAATAATTAGTTTATAGTTATTCAAGATAAATAATGTATCATGTAATTATACTACATAAATGCTTAAGCTTGTGTTAGTAAATTATATGATGGGAGGCAAGGAAAATGA
>JAAZMG010000248.1 GCA_012798935.1 Tissierellia bacterium
GTTGTAACTGGTTCTGCTACTGTAATACTTGCAATGGGAGCAGGAAAAGAAGCAGCTGCTGGTATCGATAAATATATAAAAGAGAAATATGGTAAATAAAAATAAAAGATTGTAATTAGATATTAAAATAAAAGATTATAAACTGTTGAGCTAAAACAGTTTATAATCTTTTATTATTGTCTAAAAGATGTTGACATGAACAATAAACTAATAATATTGTAGGGAAGGAAAGTTTTACTTATTTTAAATTTATGATATGATATTTAGGGTACCTAAATAATTTTAAAGATGGTAGTTTATGGAGGGGTTAGTATGGATGAAAAAAAGGTACTGCGGGATGCAATATTGAAAACAGCAGGTCCAGTTTTAGTAGAGGTATTTTTAGGAACCCTATTTGGTATGGTAGATATGATGATGTTAGGGAGGATTACTAATCCGTCAGAAGCTGCTGCCTCAATAGCAGCGGTAGGGGTTACAAATCAAGTTATATTCATTGCTTTATCTTTGATTCAGGCATTGAATGTAGGTGCAACAGCTATGGTGGCCCGATATGTAGGAGCAAAAAAAGAAGACAGGATAGAAAGTGTAGTAAGACATATTGTTATATTAACGCAAGCTCTTTTGGTATTGCCTATATTTATTTTAGGTTTATCTTTTACAGATAAGATAATGAAATTTTTAGGCGCTCATCAGGATACTATAATGTATGGAAGAAATTATTTTAAGATTATAGTTATTGGACTTATATTTCAAGCTTTTAATTTTTCCATTTATGCAGTTTTAAGGGGCTCAGGAGATACTAAGACTCCCATGAATATAAATTTGAAAGTAAATTTCCTAAATGTAATTGGAAATGCAGTACTTATCTATGGTCTACTTGGATTTCCTAAATTAGGGGTTACTGGTGCAGGTATATCTACTACTTTATCTCAGATAATCGCTACAATAATGCTATTAAGGTATATATTTAAGGGAGAGACTATAATAGAGATAAACTTAAAAAATAGATTTAAATTTAATAAAGATATTATGTACAATTTAATTAAAATAGGGGTACCAGCTTCTTTAGAGCAAATTGCTTTTAGGGTTGGGATTCTAATATTTGTGCGTATTGTTGCATCTTTGGGTACAGTTGCCTTTGCCACTCACCAAATATGTTTAAATATATTAAGCCTTTCATTTACTCCTGGTCAAGCCTTTGGTATAGCTGCTTCTTCTCTAACAGGGAGGAGTTTAGGTGCAAAGGATGCAGATAAAGCAGAAGAATATATTAAAACCAGTGGTAGAATAGGTATGATTATAGCTACAACTATAGGTGTGATATTCTTTTTCTTTGGATCCTTTATAGCAAGTTTATACACCAAAGACCCAGAGATTATAAAAGAGGCATCTAAGATATTAAAGGTAATGGCTTTTGTTCAACCTTTTCAATCAACTCAGATGATTACCACTGGAGGATTAAGAGGAGCAGGGGATACAATATGGACTTTAGTAGCTATATTTTTCAGTGTGTTAATAGTTAGGGTTGCATTGGCTTATTTATTTATAACGGTTTTAGAGCTAGGTTTAATAGGAGCTTGGTATGCAATGTTCTGCGATCAACTTGTTAGATGGGCACTCATAAAGCTAAGATTTAAAACAAACAAATGGAAGTATATAAATATAAGATAGAATAAATTTAATAACTTTCTAAAATGGTGCCTGGCACCATTTTAGAAAGTTATTGTTATAGGGTCCCTTTTTTTAGTTTTTCTCCTGTTGGGGTTGCTGCCACTCCTCCTAAGGCTGTTTCCCTTAGGGTTTCAGGCATAGCCTTACCTACTTTATACATGGCATCTACTACCTCATCAAAAGGTATTAAAGATTTAATTCCTGCCATGGCTAAATCTGCAGAGATTAAAGCGTTGGCTACTCCAGAGGCATTACGTAAGGCGCAGGGAAATTCTACTAGACCAGATACAGGATCACATACTAGACCTAGAATATTTATTAAAGCAAAAGAGGCGGCATTTAAGGAGGCTTCTACATCTCCTCCCACCATTTCTATAATAGCTGCAGCAGCCATGCTACTTGCTACTCCACATTCTGCCTGACAACCTCCTTCAGCACCGGATATAGTTGCATTTTTTGCTACAATTTCACCTATTCCTGCAGCTGTAAATAAGCCATGAATCATATCTTCATCTGATAGATTAAATCTTTCTTTTGTGGTAATTAAAGCGCTAGGGAGTATACCAGAAGCTCCAGCAGTAGGGGCAGCTACAATTCTTCCCATAGATGCATTAACCTCTGAGGTAGATAAGGCCCTGGCCATGGCGGAAGTAATTAAATCACCACTAATGGTTTTATTTTGGTTTTTATAGTTTTCCATCTTTTTAGCGTTGCCACCAGTAAGTCTACTTATTGAAATGATTTCTTTATCTAAAGCAGAGTTAGATGAATTAATCATAGTGTCCAAAACTAGAGTCATTTTATCCATAAGTTCTTCATAGGATATGTTGGCATCATTCATTTCTTTTTCTATTACTATTTCGTATATTTTCTTATTTTGTTTTTTACATAAATTTAATAATTCTGTACCTTTATTAAACATAGATTATCACCTCTCAATAGGATTGATTCCTGTAATATATATAACTTCATCTAATAAGGTTATAAGTCCTATTATTTCATCTTCAATAGGGTTGTCTATTTCCATTACCATAGTTGCAATTTTTCCTTCTCTGGATACTTTCATTGTAGCTATGTTAATGTTCCTATCCGAAAGGATTGAGCTAATCCTACTTATAGAACCTTTTTGATCTTTATATTTTATTAGAATAGTTGGGTAATCCCCTGAAAATTCAACTTTATTCCCATTTATATTGGTAATAAGGATATTGCCACCACCAATGGAAGAACCTATTATATAATAATCATCTTTATTTTTATAGTGAAATATCATTTTAACTGTATTTGGATGTTCATACCCTAAATCAGTTTCTACAAACTCTATGTCTATACCTTTTTCTTTAGCAATATTTAGGGAATCTTTTATCCTTTCATCGGAAGGATCCATTCCAAGTACTCCTGCTACCAAAGCTCTATTGGTACCATGGCCTTTATAGGTTTTAGCAAAGGAGCCATGAAGGTAGAAGGTAACCTTATAAAAATTCCCATCTACAATTTCTTGCCCAATTTTACCAAGTCTAGCAGCACCTGCTGTATGAGAACTAGAAGGGCCAATCATAACAGGACCCAATATATCGAACACTCCATAATTTTTCATCTTTTAACCTCCTAAGCTTATAGTCAACTAATTTTAGCATTTTATTAAGATTTAAGCAACAAAAAAAGCAGCAAGGCTGCTTCTGATAGGGCTACCCTCCTAAAGTTATGTCCTGTCTATCATACCATTTAAGGGCATTATAAAAATGTTCTGGTTTAAAGTCTGGCCAATAATTATCAATTATATAGAAATCTGAATAAACTGATTGAAGTGGAGGAAACCCACTTAATCTTCTTCTACCACCCCAACGAATAATAAGGTCTACCCTAGATATATCTCTAGATTTTATTAAATTCACTACATCAGAGCTTTTTTCGCTTGAGGAAAAATAATCTCTCAAATCCCATTGCCAGCCATAGTTAACAAGGAAATTTACTTTTATACCTCCATTACCAAATACTTGCCTCTTTAAGGTGAAAGGTATTAGACTAGTAGGGAACACATCGGATTCAGTATTGCCTACAACTAGCAAAGAAGCATTTTCTTTAGCTAGCATTTTAACTGCTTCTACACAGGCTTTGGTAAAGGCTAATCTTTGAATTTTAGGACGCTTTGTATTATCTACAGTAAATCCATAATAAGTAATTTCCTTTATGCCTTCTTTTTCACATAATTTGAATAGATCTAACCCAGGCTTTAAGCCTTTTTTGTATCCTTTTTCTTTAGAAAGCCCATTTTCTAAAGCCCATCTTCTATTACCATCTGGAATAATTCCTATATGGTTGGGTATTCTCATCAATATTACCTCCCTATACAGTTTATTTCATATTATTTCCAGATGAAGGGATAAAAATACATATTTATTAAGGTATTATGGTAAAGATTAGTTTATTTGTTTCTCTGATTGTATAAAATATAAAGGCCTAGTATTATTAACAATAATGGCCAATATTTACCAATACTCATAAATTTAAAGGCGAATTGAGGCCATATAACTTTTGCTAACATAAAGCCACCTACAATAACTAGGGCAAGGCCTATAAAGATAGATGTATTGCTGGTATTAACACCAGAACTACTATTTTCATTTTGATAAATTACTCCATCATCTTCAGGAATAATTAACGCACAAATTAAATAAGCTAAAAATCCCATGCCACCCCAGAAAGCCATTAAAACCCACACTATACGAACAACTACAGGGTCAATATTGAAGTATTCTCCTACACCACCACATACCCCAGCAATAACTCTGTTTGTACTTGATCGTTTCAATTTTTTGTCCATATAATCCCTCCTCATTGTAATATCTATTTTACCAGACAATGGATTGAAAATAAACAGAAACTCTAGTTTAAATTATTCACAATAGGCCATGTTTGTGATAACATTATGGAATAGAATAGAATAAGCTTGGAGGTTGCTATATTATGTATAATATATTTTCTTTAATTTTTAAATACATATTTATAGTTATTATATATTTATTTATATTAAGTATTATAAGACTAATATATTTAGATATAAAAGGAATAGGTACTGTTTCCTTAGATAATAGTATCTATTTAAAACTTATAAATAGGAAAGATTCTTTACCTTTTAAAATAAAAGAATATTATTCTTTAGAAGATTTTGTTTCTTTAGGCAGAGGGAATGAGAATAAAATTATTATAAAGGATCCGTATATTTCTAAAAATCATTTAAAAATAGTAGAAGATGAAGGCAATTATTATTTGGAAGATTTAAATAGTGCTAATGGAACTTATTTAAATGGAGACAAAATTATGGATGTAGTAGAATTAAAAAATGGTGATAGAATAAGAGTTGGACAAGTAGAGTTTTTATACGTAAATAGAGAATAGGAGCAAATAAAATGTTAAATAGAAATGTTAATTATAAAGTTCCGAGAAATCTTTTAGTTTTATTTGAGCTAATGGCTTTATTGTTACTTTTTATATATGATAAAGATAATTTAGATAAAACTACTTTTATTTCAGGAATCTCCTTAATATTTACCATATATATTTCAAATTTTATATTGTTACGTATATCTACAGGGGATAACTATATCTTTTTAATAGTTACTATGCTTATTAGCATTGGGATAATAATGATATATAGAATAGATAAAACTATAGGTATGAAACAGGTAATTTGGGTAGGTATGGGAATTATAGTATTTTTTATTACGTATTTTATAATCAAGAAAATCAAAGGTTGGAAAGATTGGATTTTAGTTTATGGAATTGTTTCAATTGTATTGTTTATTTTAACTCTTTTATTAGGTACTAGGACCAAGGGTTCTATTAACTGGATTTCAATTGGCAGGTTTAGTTTTCAACCAACGGAGATAATTAAACTACTTATGATTTTTTTAATTGGATCCTATTATACTAATTATGAAAAATATAAGGAGAAGAAATATGGATCTTATTATTTAATGGGAATAATCTATGTGTTTATTGGATTTTTATTTATTCAGAAGGATTTAGGTACAGTTTTAATATTTTATACTATATTTATCACTTTACAATTTATATATGAGGAGGATAGAAAGCTAATTTTATATAATCTTTTATTTTTTATAGTAAGTGGATTAGCTGGTTTTTTTATGTTTGACCATGTGAGAATTAGGTTTGAAACCTGGATAAACCCTTGGGCATATATAGATAATAAAGGATATCAAATAACTCAATCTTTGTTTGCAATAGCTGAGGGAGGATTTTTTGGAACGGGAATTGGGCTAGGGCATCCAGATTTTATTCCAGAGGTGCATACGGATTTTATATTTTCAGCTATATGTGAAGAAATGGGTATATTTACGGGGATAGGTATTATAATGTTATTTTTAATATTGGTATATAGAGGATTTAAAATTGCCATTAGCCAGCAGGACAAATTCTTTAGGATAGTTGCTCTTGGAATAAGTATATTATTTGGAATCCAAGCATTTATTATATTTGGAGGAGTTCTTAAGATGATTCCACTTACAGGGATTACTATACCCTTTGTAAGCTATGGGGGCAGCTCTATGTTATCTAGCTTTATAGCTCTTGGAATTCTTCAGGTGGCTTCAGAAGAGTTGGATTTAGAGGAGGTTCAAAATGAATAAGGAACTTAAAAGGATAATTATAGTCCTAGTTGGAATTTGTATTTTATTTGTTAGTTTAATAGTTTATTTAAGCTATTTTCAGGTATTTAAAGCTGAAATAGTGAAAAAAAATAGCTATAATAAACGATTGTGGATCAATGAGGAAAAAATACTAAGAGGTTCTATTATAGATAGAAATGGTAAAATATTAGCCTATAGTGAAAAAAATGGTGAAACTTATAAAAGATTTTATAACTATGGTAATCTTTATAGTCATATTATTGGATATAGTTATAGAGAATATGGGAAGGTAGGCTTGGAGTTAGAATATAATAATACACTATTAAATATAAGTGAAAGTACTCCTTTAAATGAGTTAAAGAATATAGTAATTCCAAATACAGAGGGAAATACCTTGAAGCTTACTATAGACCATCATCTTCAAGAATATTCTAGAGAACTTTTAAAAGGTAGAAAAGGCTCTATAGTAGCTATGAATCCAAAAACTGGGGAAGTATATTCTATGGTAAGCTTACCAGACTTTAATCCTAGTAGTCTTAAAGAAGATTGGAATAATATTATGGAAGATGGGGATAGCCCCTTTTTAAATAGGGCTACTTCTGGATTATACACTCCAGGTTCAGTATTTAAGGTAATAAGTACTATTGCAGCATTGGAGACACCAGAGTTAAATAAACAATATGAATGTAAAGGTAGTACAAAAATTGATGGATATACCCTTGAAGATTATGGTGGAAAAGCTCATGGGAAGGTTGATCTAGAAGAAGCTTTGGTTAAATCATGTAATTCTTATTTTGCAGAAAAAAGCATTATAATTGGAAAGGACAAAATTGGGGAAGTAGCAGATAGATTTATGATAAATAAAAGTATCTCTTTTGATCTACCAACTAAGAAGTCAAGTTTCCCTTATAAAGAAAACTTAGGGAAGACCGACATTGCTTCTGCAAGTATTGGTCAGGGGAAGGTTTTGGTAACGCCTTTAAATATGGTCCTAATAGCTTCAGGCATTGGAAATAAAGGCCAAGTTGTAAAGCCTATATTGGTTAAAGAAACTATATCCCCAGAAGGGACTGTAATAAAGGCTAATTCTACCCAAGTTATTTCTGATGGAGCAGATGTATTTACTGCTAATGAGATAAAAAACATGATGGTAGAAGTAGTAAAGAGAGGTACAGGGACCAATGCATCTATCAAAGGTGTAAGAGTAGCAGGGAAAACTGGGACTGCCGAAAACTCATCTGGAAAGTCTCATGCTTGGTTTATAGGATTTGCTCCAGCGGACGACCCTAAAATTGCCATAGCGGTAGTTTTAGAAGAGGATGGTACAACTGGAGGTAAAACTGCAGCACCTATAGCAAGAAAGATAATGATTGAAGCTTTAAACACTGTTAAGGAATAGGGAAAAGTAAGGGCAGGTTTCTACACCTGCCCAAGACTATTACAAGAATTTACTCTTTAAATTATTCCAATACATATTTTTATCGAAGTTTAATTTAGATATGGTCTTTTCTGGGACAGTAAAGTTAATTTCTGTTATATTATCATATCTATATTCAATACCATCAACAATAATTAATATGGAGTTTTCATATCTGTATTCTGGCTTTATGGTTATTATAATATCACCAGGTACAATTGTACTATTAGGTAGGGAACGATAGGCTTTTGAACTAATAGGTGATAAAGGGGTTAATTGCAATGTTTTTAGAGAAGGATAAACTATACTACCGCCACTGGAAAAATTATAAGCAGTACTTCCAACAGGGGTAGATACTATTATACCATCTCCACAAAATCTTTCTAAGTGATTGTCATCAATAAAAACTTCTAAATGGACTACCTTAGATTGAATACCTTTAATGACTATTTCGTTTACTCCAAACAATTCAAAACAGCTGGTTTTAGTACATATATCGGCTTTTACTAAAAGGATTTCTTCTACCACATAATCACCATTAATATATTTATCTATGAATATATTAATATTCTCAGGCAGTATTTCTTGGAAAAACCCTAGATGGCCTGTATTGATGCCAATAAAAGGAATGTTAGTAAACTGATATCTATGTACAGTTCGTAGAAAAGCCCCATCACCACCAATACAAATATTTAGTTCAGCATTTTTATCATATTTGGTTGGTATAATAAAACCTTTTGATTTTAACTTATCTATCAATAATTGAGAAGTTTTCTGAGACTCTGGGTTATAATTGGAAATAACATTAATTATTTTGTTTTTCTTATTAGTCAAGAATTTTCCCTCCAAACTTATTTGTGGATTAAATCAATCTTATCTTTGGTATAAGCGATTGTAGTTATATTATACAATAAAAGTTTTCATATTTGGAGGAAAAATGACTATTCTTTGGATTTTTGGTCTTCCTTCTTAGTTTTCTTTGATGTATCCAGTGTTTTCATAATTTCTAACATTTTAGCCATGTCTTTTAGTTTTTCCTTTTCTTTTTCATCTTTATCTTGGATAAAGGGTTCAATTAAATTTAACATCTTTGTAGGATCATTTAAACTTTCAGGGTCTGACATAACAGAATTTAAAATTGTAAGCATCTTTTTATACTTATCCATATTTAATATCATTTCCATTGCCATACCCATATTTTTTATCTCTTCTTTTGGCATTTCTTTTTGAATAGTATTTATTATGTAACTTAGTCTTTCTTTACTGTTTTTAACGGGAATTGTTTTTTTAATATAATTAGCTTCTGAAACTTGCATAAATTCTACTGTTTCATACAATGTGATAATTTTTTCTGTAATTATTAATGATTTATTTAAAATTGGCACAAACTCTTCAGGAAAATAAGAGCCAATTTTTTTCATTATTCTTATCTTTTCCAATGTATAGGGTACATTTAAATTTATAGTTTTATCGATGGATGTGCCCAATTTTGTATCTAATATATTATTATCTTTATCAATCGGTATATTTGATTTTTTACTTTGGTTTTTTTTATTAAAAAAAAACAATAATAAAATTAAAACAAGCTCTGCTTTCATTCCTAATCCCCCTAAAATCAAATAGATATATATACTATTCTATGCTAGTTTAACAATAAATGTTACCAAATTAATCTGTAATATATATTCATTATGGTTCATAAATTAGATTAGAATGTATAGGAGGGATTTATATGAGTAAGGAGAAAGATATAAAAAAAGCTATGGATGAGTTTAATGATTTTAATCCTACAGAAAGGCAAATGGAGGCAATAGGAGAAGTGGCTGATGCTTATTCGGATAAATCTGAAGATGAGATATTTTTTGAAATAATAAGAGTAAATAAGAAGATGGAAAATGAAATGACCAAAGAAGAGTATGAGGAATTATTTGAAAAGCTAAATAGCATAAGACCATTGCTTAGCGAAGAACAATTGGAAAAACTAGATAGAATATTAGAGGCTTTGGGGAAAGACTAAAGGTTATTCTGTTATTTTAAGTAAATTACTCTGTCATCCTAAGCGATAAGACAGGGGACGGTACCTTGTCTTCCTGTCTTATTGGTAAAACTATCAAATGGACAAGAAAAACAGTTAATGTTATAATTTAAATAGCATTATGTAAACCAAGGAGGAAAATCATATGAAACTAGATAGGAAAGTAAAACTATTATTGGTTTTAGTTATATCTATTGCATTGACTTCAAGTATATATTTGTATATAAATAGCAGTAAACAATATGAAGAGATACCATATAAATTGTTTTTAACTCATGTTGAAAAAGGCTTAGTAGATGAAATAGAGTTAAGTGATAGAGCAAAAATTACGGGTAAATTGAAGAATGGAGAAAGTTTTATTACAGATAATCCAAGAACAGAAGATTTTAAGGAGTTTCTACTCTTATATAATATTAATGTAAAAGAGGTAGATAAGAGTGGCGTTTTAGGACAAGGTATAAGTTTTATCCTTTTATTGGCAGGTATTGGAGTTGTAGCATACTTAGTTAATAGTAATAATTCTAAACAGGCAGAAAAAGAAATGACAAATATGTCTAAAATGGATACTGAAAGTCCCTTATCTAATAGAATTACTTTTAATGATGTGGCTGGCAATGAAGAAGCAAAAGAGTCTTTAAAGGAATTAATAGATTTTATAAAAAACCCAGATAAATATAATAAATATGGTGCAAGATTACCTAGAGGGATATTATTATATGGACCTCCTGGAACTGGTAAAACTTTATTAGCTAAAGCTTTAGCTGGTGAAGCAAAGGTGCCTTTTTATGCCGTATCTGGTTCGGATTTTATCCAGGTCTATGCAGGATTAGGTGCTAGTAGAATAAGGGAACTATTCAAAGAGGCTAAAGAAAGTGGGAAGAGTGTAATATTTATTGATGAAATAGATTCCTTAGGGAAAAAAAGGAAAGGCGCTAATGCTCAAGGAGGTAGTGAAGAAGGAGATAGGACGTTGAATGCTTTACTAACGGAGATGTCAGGATTTAAAGGTAACGAGGGGATAATAGTAATGGCAGCTACAAATAGAATAGACACTTTAGATGAAGCATTGCTTAGACCAGGAAGATTTGATAGGCAAATAGAAGTAGGACTACCAGATGTAAATGCTAGGGAAGCTATATTAAAACTTCATAGTAAAAATAAACCTATATCAAAGAATGTAGATTTAAAACAAATAGCTTTAGAAACTATATATTTTAGTGGAGCAAAACTTGAAAATTTAATGAACGAATCAGCCATGATAGCGGCAAAGAAAAGAGATAAATATATTACTATGGAGCATATCAATAAAGCTTATTTTACAGTATTAGTAGGAGAGGAAAAAAAGGATAGAAGTAGTATATCTTTAGAGGACAAAAAAATCACAGCTTACCATGAGGCAGGACATGCATTAGTTGCAAAAAAATTATCCAAATTAAATCGTGTAACCAAGGTAAGCATTATCCCAAGTACTAAAGGTATGGGAGGATTTAGTTTAAATATTCCTCCAGATAAAATGTATCAAACTAAAAGGGATATTATAACAAATATTATGATTGCATTAGGAGGAAGAGCGGCAGAAGAGATTATATTTGGAAAAGATAATATTACTACAGGGGCTTCTTCAGATCTTCAAAAAGCTACGGAAATGACCTTATCCATGATAGGCTCTTATGGAATGGATGAAGAAGTTGGATTGATAAATTACGATGTAATTTTAAATAGCAATTTAGAGACAGATATTTCTTTAATGGAAAGGTCAAAGGAGATATTAGAAAAATTTTATACTGAAACTAAGGAAATATTAAAGGAAAATAGGAAATATTTAGATTCAATTGCGGGTAAACTATTAGATAAGGAATCATTAATAGAAGAAGAAATAAATGAAATATTAGCTAGCTAATATTTATTTCAAAATCAAACCCTTACTTGCAGATTATAAATAAAAAGGTTATAATAAAGTTAGATGGTATATCTGCGGTGTACGTTGACCCAAATAATTCAACCGACATAGTGAACACGGGAGTTCGGGTTCAGCAGCGTAGGGCAGGCCTTCTTCGTATGGAAGCTCCAAGTTGTTGGCAGGACACCCCCCTTGTGAGAGGCGGGTGTGAATTAGTTGGGGGACGGCATCGTGGTTATACAAAAGCCCTTAGGATAAATTCTAAGGGCTTTTGTATATTATAATCTAATTTATCAAATAATAACTACAAACGCAGGAAGGAAGGAATAATATGAAATTAGTATGTCCCCTATGCAACGGATTATACAAAGTAGATTATAATTGCATAAAGTGCAATTCTACTATGGTTGATAAAGGGCCGGAGGTTAATTATCTGGATAACTATAGTCCCTATTTAGTAGATGAAATAACCTACCGGATAGATGGTGTAAAAAGTGATAAATGCGTTCATATCTACCAATGTCCGAATTGTAATTTTAAAGAAAGTTATACAATAGAAAGAAAAGAAATTTAGCCTATATGGATAGGAAATTTTTTCCTCCCCTTATATAAATATATATATTTAAACCCTATTTCACAAAGTAGTTTTTCTACTTCTTTGTATTTATATCCAATGAATTCTGGATTATGAGCGTCAGAACCTATTGTGATGATTTCTCCTCCTAAATCTTTGTATAGATTCAGGATTTCAGTTTTGGGATGGTAATATCCTAACCCATATTTCATACCAGCAGTATTGATTTCAATACCTTTGCCTTTTTCAATTATTAGCTTTAGAATTTTTTCAATATAGGACTTATATTCTTTAAAATCTGGTAAAGATGAAAAATCCTCAAAATATCTATCAATATAATCTAAATGGCCTACTACATCATAGTTATCAAAAATTTCAAGACATTGATATAAATACTCGTAATATTTAATTAGGGCGTCGATAGGCTTTTTATTATGAGTAAAGTTGTCTGTGTAGATATCCTTCCTATTTATAGAATGAATAGACATTATGACAAAATCAAAGGGATTATTGCTAATAAGCTCATCATATCTTTTTTTAAGATGAGGTTGCATTCCAATTTCAACTCCAGCTAATATTTCAATTTTTTGCATATATTTATATTTAACTTGTTTAACTTTTTTAAAATAATCCTTAGGTCTAAATACAAAATCAATTCCATCTTCTGTTAAATCAAAATCTATATGATCTGTAAAGCAAATGCTTTTCATATTTTTATTAATTGCTTCTAATACCATTTCTTCCATTAAATATTTGCAATCCATAGAAAAGTCACTATGGATATGAAAATCATACATGATTAAACACCCCTATATTATATTAATTTAAACTATTTTACATTAAAAATCATAAATAGTAAAGGTTAAGGAAAAATTAATTTAAATTACATAAAAATTAGTAGATATTCGCAAAATAGATGTAAACATATAAAAACTAAAACCATGGAGGTGTTTGTAATGGAGTTGAATACAAAGGATGTATTGAAGAAAAAAATATTAGATGCTCAAGAAATGGTTAGAGATTATGAAATGTATTCTAAAAATGTCCAGGATACAGAAGTTTCTGATTTATTTAAAACTTTTGCTGAGGAATCTGGTTATCAAGCAAGAAAGTTACAGGATTTATTGAAAAAAATCGACAAAAGCTAAATTTTTGTTTCAATCTCCCTAATAGTTTGTAGAATTAATGACGAGGTTGATTAAATGTGCTAATTCAGGGTAACTAATAGCTATATTATAATTACAAAAAAGGGGAGAAATCCAATGAGACTAAGTGATGTATTAAGTCAAAGAAAAAGAGAAAGAGAAAGAAAAGAAAAAAAGGAAACTGCTAAGAAAGTAGCTATAGGAACGGCAATTGGCACTGTTATAGGGGCAGCAACAGGAATATTATTTGCGCCAAAATCAGGAAAAGAAACTAGAGAAGACATATCTAATAAGACTAAAGATGCAACTGAAAATGTTAAAAAAACTGTTAAGGATTCAGTAGAAACTATTAAAGAAAAGGAAAAAGAGTTAAAGAAAGATATTAAAGAAAAAGTAGATGGATTTAAGGACAAGAATATGATCGAAATAGAGATAAGTGATGAAGATAAAGAAATTAAAAAAGTTCAGATGAATGAAGAAGAAACCCCAGATAAAAATGAAGAAATGTAGCAGGTGATTAATATGACTGCTACTATAACAATTCAAGAATTGTTTACATTTATCTTGTACTTATTAGGAATAGGCTTATTAATTTATTTAATTATGCTTATAAAAAATGTAAATAAATTAGTATTAAAAGCTAGAAAGATAGTTGAAAAAAATGAAAAGGAAATAGATACTACTTTGGAACAACTTCCAGAGATTGTTACTAATGTAAATCATATAACGGAAGATACGACTAACATAACAAAGGATGTAAAAGAATTAGTAGAGAAGGTATCGCCAGAGGTAACAGGCATAATGACCAATACTAATTCAATTACAGGAAAGGTAGACTTTGCCAGCGAAAAGGTTTGTGATTCTATTGATGTAGTAACAGATAGTGTATGCGAGGCTGCTTTTGCCATTGAAGATAATGTGCGAAATGTAGCAGATTACGTACAGTTAGTGTTGGAAATAATAGATATAATAAGGAATGCTCTAAAAAAATAGATAAGCCTTCCAGGGAGAACCCAGTTGGGTTCTCTTTTAGTAATTGGTGAGAATATTTTAAAGGTGGAAGGAAATTGAGCAAAAAGGATAAACATGATATAAGGGGGAATGAGTATGAAAAAGGTTACTATATACGGCCATAGAGGGGCTTCTAGATACGCCCCTGAAAATACTTTTGCATCCTACAATAAAGCAGTGGAGATGGGGGCAGATGGAATTGAAATAGATGTACATAAAAGCAAAGACGGCTATCTAATAGTATGCCATGATGAGAGGGTAGATAGGACTACAAATGGAAAAGGCCTTATCAAGGAATTAACATTGAAAGAAATTAAAAACTTAGATGCAGGTAGCTGGTTTTCTAAAGAATATCAAGGTCAACAAATTCCAATACTAGAAGAAGTATTAGAATTTGTTAAAAGAAAAGATATATTATTGGATATAGAAATCAAAAACGGACCAATTTTTTATGATAAAATAGAAGAAGATATTGTAAACCAGGTTAAAGCTTATGGTTTAGTAGAGCAAACTATAATATCATCTTTTAATCATTATAGTTTAGCTCATATTAAAAACATTGCCAAAGAATTTAAGACTGGTATACTATATATAGCAGGCATGATAGAACCTTGGAATTATGCAAAGAAGGTAGGTGCCTCAGCTATACATCCATTATTTTTAACTATTAATAGGGAGATAGTTAAGGAAAGTCAAATAAATGGCATTATGGTAAATCCTTTTACAGTCAATGGAGAGGAAGAGTTAAAACTAATGAAAGCATTTAATGTAGATAGTGTGATAACTGACTGTCCTGATGTATGCAATAGAGTATTTAACATTTAAATATCTATGAAAGGTTGGTAATTATGGAAAAAGCTAAAATAATATTTAATCCTTCATCTGGTAGACAACTTATGCAAAGAAAAATAGATTATCTAGCTAATTTGCTAATAAATGAGGGCTATACTGTAAGTAAATTTAATACTAGGAAAAAAAATGATGCTATGATAGAAACTATGAATAGTTGTGAGGGAGATTGGGATTTTATAGTAGTTTGTGGTGGAGATGGTACGGTGAACGAAGTAGCGAAAGGAATAGTAAAGAGCAAACGGAAAATACCTGTGGCCATTTTACCGGCTGGTACAGTAAATGATTTTGCCAACCATATGGGATTGCCAAGAAATATAAATGGTTTTTTTCAAATGATTAAAAATGAAAAAGTAATAGATGTAGATTTAGGAAAGGTTAATGATGAATACTTTGTAAATGTTGCAGCAAGTGGACTCTTAACTAATGTAGGATATCAGGTACAACCAGAAGCAAAAGCTGTTTTTGGAAGGGTGGCATATTATGTGGAAGGTGCAATGGAGATACCTAAACAAGGATTTGATCCCATAAGAGTAAGGTTTGAAAGTGAGGAATATAATAAGGAAGAAGATATCCATTTGTTTTTAATATCCAATAGTGCTTCTATAGGGGGATTTAAAAGATTAGCCCCTGATGCAAATGTATCCGATGGCTACTTAGATGTAGTAATTATAAAAAAATCCGAAGTACAAGATTTGGCACAAATATTTATAAATATTTTTAAAGGAGAGCATATAAACCATCCTAATGTATCATATTTTAAATCTAAAAAAATCCTAGTGGAGACTAAAGAAGATGTTACTATAGATATTGATGGAGAATATGGTGGAAAATTACCAGCTATATTTGAAGTAGAACCTGCTGGTTTTAAAATATTTATACCTTAAAAGTTATAAAAATAGTTTATTTGGAGGGAGATGTTTTGGAGGATAAAGGGTCACGGGAAAATATAGTCAATATAGAAAAACATTTAAGAAAAGTTGATTATATTATAAGGTTAAAAGGTAGGGAAATATTAAGTGATCTTAATATTACAGTACCTCAATTTACGGCATTGCAAATTCTCATTTATAATGGAGAGTTGACCATAGGCGAATTGAGTCAAAAAATGGCTTTAGCTTGTAGTACTATAACGGATTTAATTGATCGGATGGAGAAAAATAGTCTTGTAGTTAGAAAAAAAGATAAAAATGACAAGAGGGTTGTAAGGATAGAGGTATTACCTGTAGGACATGAAATTGTGGAAAAGGTTTTAGAAAAGAGGGTAAGATTTTTAGAATCAAGGATGATTAATTTGACAGATGAAGAAAAGTTTTCCTTAGATAAAGGGCTTGAGTCTTTATATAATGTGATGAAAAATAACCAATAATACTATAGTTATTATGTGGCTGTAGGTATAGGTAAAGGGGAAATAAGATTATGAAGTTAATAGATAATCGATACAAGATTGGGAAGATTTTAGAGGAGGATTTATATAGTAGCACCTATGAAGCAATAGACTTTTGGAATAATGATAGAAGATTATTTATGAAACTTTACAATGTAGATAAACAAAACAAAGTAATAGACTACTTTACCCACAATTTTATTTACTTATCTAAAATAAAACATAAACATTTGCTTACAAGTGGTGAGTTTAGCATAATAAAGACAATAGACAGGAAAAAGGTAGGTATCAAGCAATACTATTCTACTATGGAGTATATTAATAACCCTAGCCTTGATAAGATCTATATGACCTTAAGTTTTAGGGAAAAGTTAAATATAATATTACAGGTATGTACTGTTTTAGATTTTTTGCATTATAAGGGAATAGTGTATAGACATTTAAGCCCTTCAAATATTTTTTTATTAGAAGATGGAATCATTAAGATAATGGACTTAGTAAATATTTATGAAAATATAATACATACAGACTATGATAATTTAACAAGATATTTTATAGCGCCAGAAGTACTACTGGAACATGAAGATATAGTAAATAAAAATGCAGATAAATATTCTTTAGGAATGTTGATGATATATTTATTAACAGAAGATTTTTATAGAAGTAATAATAAAGAATTTAATTATATAAGTGAATCTCAGCTAAATGATAAACAAATAAAGTTTTTAAATAAAACTATAATTAATTTAACTAAAAGAAAATCTGTTACGAGAGAAGGTATTTTAAGGGATATAATTGACAATATAAACAACATATTTAACATGGATTATAAATACAGTTTAGAGAAAGAAAGGGGTACTCTCAACTTTAAAACAAAAATAATAGGTAGAGAAAAGGGAATAGAAAAGATATTAAGATTTGATGATTATTTTGTTGATAATAAATTTTATAGGAAAGCAATATGTATAAATGGTGACATAGGAGTTGGCAAAACTCGATTTCTTAAAGAGATAGTCCATCTATTAAGGATGAGGGGGAGAGATGTTTATTATTCAGAGATTACTGAAGATGACAATATTGATTTTAAGCCTGTGACAAATATTTTGCGTCAAACTATTAAAGATACTCCTAGAGATATTTTGGGAAAATATGGAATCGAGTTTGCTAGGGTATTGCCGGAATTAAAATTTTTGTCAGGAAATGAATCCTTTAATGGAACAACTGGGAATAGAGAAAGGCTAAGATTATATGATAGAATTACCAGATATTTAGAAGAGTTTTCTAAGGATAGGCCTATATATTTAGTTATCGATAATATTGAAAAATGCAATATTCAAATTTTGTCTTTATTTGACTATATAATGAATAATATTAAAAAAGGTAATATATTATTTATAACATCTTTTAATGAAAAGATGTTGATAGAAGGCTCTATTAATAAAAAGATATTAAATAAATTGATTGTACAAGAATGTGTAGAAGAGATAAAACTTCCTAATTTTGATTTATCAGAAATAGGAGAATTTATTCAGCATATTTTAGGAATAAGTTATAAACCGTTAAAGTTTTCTGCAGTTATGTTAAAGGAAAGCCAAGGCAATCCAAGACATATAGAGTATATGATGAAAAATTTATTTGCAACGGGAGAATTGTTTTTTAACTCTGAAGGATTTTGGGAAATAAAGACGCAGAAATACTCAGACATTTACTTTCCTTCAAGTATAGATGAATCCTTGAAAAATCAAATAAGCTTAATTGAAGATAATTATATGGACATTATGGAGATTGTTTCAATATATAAAAGCTCTGTATCAAAGAAAACTTTATTAAAAATGTTAGATATAGGGACTGAGGATTTAAACAATAAATTGGATGAATTAATTAGAATGGGGTTATTAGATGAAAAAGTTGCTGACTGGGGATATAGCTATAGTATAGGTAACATTCAATTAAAAAAACTTATCTATCATAAAGTTCCTAAAGATGAAAGAATTAAACTTCATAAAAAAGTAGCCTTATTATTAGAAGAAATATATAGAGATGATTATAAAGTAATAATGGATGAACTGATCCATCATTTAATGTCTTCAAATCAACTGAACAAGGCATTAGGTTATATGACCCGAGAAGCAAGAAAAGGTACAAATATATATGGTTCTCAATCTATACTTTTATGGAAAGAGGCTTATGAAATATCTAAGAACATAAAGTCCAAATATAAATTTGAGATACTAGAAAATTTAGGTAAGGGTTATGCGATTAAGGGTGAAAATGATAAAGCATTAAAAATATACACGGAACTTTTGGAGGAGTCTATAGGATTAGGAGAAACAAAATACACTATTGTAGCTAACATTGGCATTGGTGAAATATATTTAAATAGAAATTTAATTGATTTAGCTTTGGGAAAAGCTAATAGATCTATAGAACTTTCTAAGAAGACAAGATATTTAGATGGATTGGTACAAGCCCATATATTATACAATAAAATACTGTTAGATAATGGGAAGTTAGAAGACGTAGAAAAAAACATGGAATATTTATTGGAGTTTTCTATTAAAGATAGTTTAAATAAATATTTAGGAGATATTTATAATATATTAGGTCTTGTAAAGTATTATAAGGGTGATATTAAAGAAGCAATAAACAATTTCAGAAAAAGCATTCCAAGATTTCATGAGATGGACAAATTTATTGACTCTACCAAACCTATAAATAATATTGGCAACATATACATGCATTATTATGGTGATAAAAAAAGGGCAATGGAGTATTATAAAGAAGGTTTAGATATCTTGGAAAAATATAGTGCACCCCATACGGAATTAATATTTCTTAATAATATAGGGGAGGTATATATAAGCCTTTGTGAATATGATAAGGCTAAAGAGTATATAGAAAAAGCTAGAATTGTATCTACAGATGTAGAAGATACAAATATGATATTTTTGACTAATATAAACTTAGGATTAATATATTTATTAATTGGTAATTATGCTGAAAGTTATAATTATTATATTATGCTTAAGGAAAGCTATGCTAAAAATCAAGTATATAGTCTAGAAGTAACTAATCAGTACTATAATTATCTTGGAGAGTTTTATTGTACTTTTGGGAAATGGGATGAATCTATAAAGTACTCTCAAAAAACTATGGATATGTGTAAGGAATTTAGCTATAAAGAATATTTAAGGGCTAAGTCTAGAATGGTTTTTGCTGCATATTTTAAAAATAGTATATATGATAAAAATTCTATAGAGGATATTAGAACTGAATTTAAGAATATTAATTTAAGTTTTGACAGAAGAAGGTTCTTACTATATATGGCTATAATTTCATTTTCAGAAAGGGACTATAAATATGTAGTGGATATTCTTCAAGAAGATAAGGAACTTAAGAAAGATTGTTCCTTTCTGGTTCTTGACTACATTAGGGAAATATTGCTGTATAGTATATCAGATGAAGAATATAGCCATAAGAATATAATAAGGTTAGAAGAGGATATGAAAAAACATAATTTGCTATTTATAGATATATTTTTCAATACCTTATTAGGGTCTAAATTTTTTGAAGATGGAAAATATTATCAAGCTATTAATTATTTATTAGAGGGTTTAGATACAATATATAGATTAATTAAAGATATTCCAGACAAAGAATTACAAATTAGCTATATAAAAAGTCGAAGGGGAGATGATATAAAGGACAAGCTAGCAGAAGTAATATATAAAGTTTTTCAAAAGGAGATAAGTTACATTCATATAGAAGATTTAAATTTTGAAGACAATATTGAAAAATACTTTGAATATGAATCTTTACTTAGTTTAATGAGTGATGAGGAATTTGCTAGGATAACAGAAACCAATTATGTTTATGATGAAATTAAAGAGATAGATAGCATTGAGACTTTAATATCAAAATTAACAAGTGATTATGAGCATAATTTAAAACTTATTTTAAGATATCTTGCTAAAGAAACTTTTGCTCAAACGGGTTATATACTAATCTATGATGAGGAAAGTAATAAATATATACCTATTATAAGTTTGAATGATGATATGAATTGGTCGCCAAATGAAAATTTACTAGCTTTAGCTAATAGACATAAGAGAGGAATCTTAATTAATGATAATTTAGGGGATAATGTGATAGGACTATATAAAGGGTTTTTACCCAAAGGAACTAGGGCTTTACTCTGTGTTCCAATTACAGTATCTAAGTCTAATGGCCTCTATAAAAAGGAAGAAAGAAGGAAGAGCTCAACGTTTAATGAACAAATAAATGAAGGATACATCTATTTGGAAACCTTTAGGGTATTTAATAGATTTGATGAAACAAGACATAAATTAGCCTATGTTCTTTCCCAAATATTATATATAAATATCGAAAACTATAAACTTAAAATACTATCTACTATCGATAAACTGACTGGGACTTATACTAGGAAATATTTCGAAAACGAATTTAATAAGATACTCAATGAAGCAAAAAGGAATGAAAAATCCTTTGCTTTACTTATGATAGATATAGACAGATTTAAAAATATAAATGATACCTATGGTCATAGAAAAGGAGATGAAGTTTTAAATAGAATTGGGCACTGTCTTGTAGATAGTGTTAGAAGTACTGATTTGGTAGCCAAATATGGGGGAGATGAATTCGTTATAATCCTTAGAAATATAATAGAAAGTGAAGCTAGAAAGATAGGAGAGAAGATTAGATCTAATATTAAAAGGATTAAAGTATCAAAGATAGAAGATACTATTACTATAAGTGTAGGTATATCTATGTTTCCAAAACATAGTCAGTTTAAGGAAGAATTAATAGAAAAAGCAGACCAGGCTTTATATAGGGCAAAAGAAAAGGGAAGAAATATGGTTGTAGTTTGGGATACTCATCTTGCCAATACTTTAAATAGAGTAGATAAACTAGCAGGAATTTTATCAGGAAACACTAATCAAGATCAAAGAAATATTTTGGCAATACTAGATGTGATAGAGTTAGTAAGAGAAAATATAGGTCGAGAAGAAAAAATATTTAAATTTTTAGGCAGATTAATAGAAATTTTGGAGGCTGAAAATTGTACTTTAATTGAATTAGATAATAATAAGGATATTAAAAATACTCGATCTAGGTCTAGATTGAATCCAAAATGGGTAGAAAATGTTTTTGTTAATTACACTATAGTGAAAAGGGTTATTGCCAGTGGAAAAGGAGAGTTTTTAATAGACTGGGAAAGTGTTGAAGAAGCTGAGCTTACTTTAAATACACCTAATTGGCAATCTGTAATTGCAATGCCTTTAATTTGTAATGATAGGATGAAGGGCTTAATATATATTACAACACCTATAAAGGAAAAGGAATTTGATTATAACGGTTATAACTTATCTAAGGTATTATGTGAAATTTTTTCGATTATAATGTAAAAATTGAAATAATAGCTCTGTGAGGAGGGAGGATATGGCAGTAACAATAAAAGATGTGGCAAAGCTAGCTGGGGTATCTATTTCAACAGTTTCAAGAGTTATTAACGATTCTAAACCTGTAAGTTCTGAAATGAAAGCAAAGGTGCTTGAAGCTATAGAACAGTTAGGATATAAGCCTAATGAGATTGCAAGAAGTCTAGTTACCAAAAAGTCTAATTTAATAGGAATAGTTGTTACGGATATTGGTAATTCTTATATAGCGGAAATGGTTAGGGGAATAGAGGAAATAGGTAGAATGTATGGTTATGATATAGTTTTATCAAGTAGTTATGGGGATTCCAATACAGAAAAAAAGTTTGCAGAGATATTAAGAAGCAAACAAGTAGAAGGAATAATACTAATATCTGAAACGGTGAATAAGGATGTTATAGATTATATACAAGATTTTAAGATACCTTTTATATATTTGAATAAATATTATATTGACTCAAAATTCCCATCGGTTTCTATTGATGATTATGAAGCAAGTTTTAGGATGACAAATTATCTATTGGAATTGGGTCATAGGAATGTTTTATATTTAACTGTTAATGGAGAGGTGGAGACTTCTTTAGAGAAATATAAAATTAATGGATATAAAAAAGCAATAGATAGGTTAGAAGAAGGTAGGGAGTGGATATTTTCTGCTAAAGGATTTAGCATAGAAGATGGATACAATATAGGGGATAGAATTGTTAAGTTTATAAAGGAAGATAATATTACTGCAGTATTTTGCTGTCAAGATGAATTAGCTATAGGGTTAATTAACTATTGTTATGATAACAATATAAAAGTTCCTGAGGATATTTCAATTTGTGGTTATGGAGATATAAAGATAGCCTCCATCTATAGACCAAGGCTTACAACTATAAAGGAACCTTATTATGATATTGGAGCAGTTGCAATTAGAAAGATTATAAAAGAATTGGACGGTGAAAAAATAGAAGACAAAAACACCTACCTTCCAATTCAAATAATGAAAAGGGAAAGTTGTAAGAAAATTTAGCAACAATCTTTAGACCATAGATAATATCTGTGGTGATATAAAAAAATATGAATATAAAAAGAATGAATTATTAAATTTTCAAAAAAATATTGCCAAGTTATAATAGATGGAATAATATAAATATACACATCTATTATATAGTTAGTTAATTTTATTACAGAATAAGGTATTCAAGGATTAAAACAATATCAAGGTAGGTTTTAATTTTGTATAGATTATATTGAATGATATAATTGGTTTTGGATATTATATTTTATAAAGCAAATAAAAGTCAGAAGTTAATGGAACATAAAAATTACAATGTAATAATGAGGAAATTGGTGATAATATGTTCAAAAAGCATATATTGCAAGAAATGTTAATAATTAAGAAAACCGCAGATTAATCTGCGGTTTTCTTATCTGCTTTATCTTAGTAGCATAATAAAATAGAAGCTATTGGAGGGATTACAATGAATAAAGTGTTAATTGATGGAAATAGTTTAACATTAGACCAATTTATAGATGTGGCTAGATTTAATGCAAAGGTAGGCCTAACCTTGCAGGCAATAGACAAAGTAAACAAGTCAAGGGACCTAGTTGATAAATTTGTTAATGAAAACAAAGTAGTATATGGTATTACTACTGGCTTTGGTAAATTTAGCGATGTAGTAATAACAAATGGAGAGACTAAACAATTACAAAAAAATCTTATAATAAGTCATGCTTGTGGTGTAGGAAATATATTAGATGAAGAAATTGTTAGAGGGATTATGCTTCTTAGAGCTAATGCTCTATCTAAGGGTTATTCGGGTGCTAGGTTATTAACAATAAATACATTAATTGAAATGCTAAACAAAGGAGTACATCCTATAATACCTGAAAAAGGCTCTTTAGGAGCAAGTGGAGATTTAGCACCTTTAGCTCATATGGTTTTAGTTATGATAGGGGAAGGGGAAGCCATATATAATGGAGAAAGAATGAATGGTAAGAAGGCTATGGATAGAGCAAATATTCCGACAATAGAATTAACATCAAAGGAAGGCTTAGCCTTAATTAATGGAACCCAGGTTATGACATCAATTGGAGCATTAACAGTTTATGATAGTATAAATTTAAGTAAAACTGCTGATATAGCTGCTGCATTAACTGTGGAAGCACTAAATGGGATTACTGATGCTTATGATGAAAAAGTCCATAAGGTTAGACAGCAAATTGGACAAATAAATTCTAGTAAAAATTTATTATCCATTTTAAAGAACAGCAAAATGACTACTAGGCAAGGCGAAATGAGGGTTCAAGATGCATATTCTTTAAGATGTACTCCCCAAATCCATGGAGCTTCAAAGGATTGCTTTAATTATGTTAAAGAAAAAGTAGAAATTGAAATGAATGCTGCAACAGATAATCCTCTAATATTTGTTGATGAAGAAGAAGTAATTTCCGGTGGAAACTTCCATGGTCAACCTATGGCCCTTAGTTTTGACTTTCTAGGAATTGGCTTATCTGAACTAGCAAATTTATCTGAAAGAAGGTTAGAAAGATTAGTTAACCCTGGATTAAGTAATGGACTACCTGCTTTTTTAGTAGAAAAAGGTGGAGTAAATTCAGGATTTATGATAGTACAATATGTGGCGGCAGCATTAGTGTCAGAAAATAAGATTTTAGCTCATCCAGCTAGTGTTGATTCCATACCATCTTCAGCAAATCAAGAAGACCACGTATCCATGGGTACAATAGCTGCCAGAAAGGCTAGAGAAATATTAGGAAATGTTAGAAAAGTTTTAGCTATGGAAATATTAGGAGCTTGTCAGGGAATTGATTTAAGAGGAAATAAGGGGCTAGGAATAGGCACAAAGGAAGCATATAAAATTATAAGGGAACAATTGCCTACTGTAAGAGAAGATAGGATAATGTATTTGGATATAAATAAATGTGAAGATATAATTAAATCCAATATAATAGTTGAAAAAGTAGAAGAAAAAGTTGGCACTCTATTATAATAAAATAACATATAATATAGTTAGAAATTCCTTTAGCAAATGATAATATTTACAGAAATAGAATTTCTAAAAAACCAATTAAATTAAATATTCTATTGAAGAAAATTAAAACTAAAATAGATAAATTATTATAAAGAGGAGGATTAAATATGTTAAAGAACTGTGATATTAGTGAAGCTATGACTATTAAACTTAGTGGTGAATTGCCACCTGAACCTAAATTCGTAGAGGGTATAAGGCGAGCACCTAAAAGGGAATTTACATTATCAAAGAAGGAAACAGAAATAGCTCTAAAAAATGCACTAAGGTATATACCAGAGGAATTGCATGAGATAATGGCACCAGAATTTTTAAATGAATTAATGACTCGAGGTAGAATTTATGGATATAGATATAGGCCAGAGGGAGCAATAAAAGGAAAACCAATTGATGAATATAAAGGTAATTGTATTGAAGGAAAGGCTTTTCAGGTGATGATAGATAACAATTTAGATTTTGATGTAGCATTATATCCTTATGAACTAGTTACTTATGGAGAAACAGGACAAGTATGTCAAAACTGGATGCAATATAGATTAATAAAAAAATATCTAGAAGAGTTAACAGAAGAGCAAACATTAGTAGTTGCTTCTGGACATCCATTAGGATTATTTAAATCTACTCCTAACAGCCCAAGAGTTATTATAACCAATGCACTTATGATAGGCATGTTTGATGATGGTGACCATTGGAACAAGGCTCAAGCAATGGGGGTAGCTAATTATGGACAAATGACAGCTGGTGGTTGGATGTATATAGGGCCTCAAGGTATTGTTCATGGAACGTATAATACTATACTCAATGCAGGCCGGATGAAGCTGGGAATAAAAGATGATGGTGATTTAAGAGGTCATACATTTGTAAGCTCAGGATTAGGTGGTATGAGTGGAGCCCAAGGAAAGGCTAGTAAGATTGCCAATAGCGTAGGTATAATAGCAGAAGTTGATTATTCTAGAATAAAAACTAGACTAGATCAAGGCTGGGTAGATATATGTTTTGACAACTTAGATGAGGTATTTAAGAAGGCTAAAGAATATAAAAATGCTAAAAAGTCTATTGCCATTGCATATCATGGTAATATTGTAGATTTATTAGAATATGCAGTGAAGAATAATATAAAAATAGATCTACTATCAGACCAAACCTCTTGTCATGCAGCCTATGATGGAGGATACTGTCCACAAGGTCTTACCTTTGAGGAAAGAACAGAAATGTTAAATAATAATAAAGATGAGTTTATAAAATTAGTAGATAGTTCTTTGATACATCATTTTAAACTAATAGACAAATTAGTAAAAAGAGGGACCTATTTCTTCGATTATGGCAATAGCTTTATGAAAGCAGTATTCGATGCAGGAGCAAAGGAAATATCTAAAAATGGAATAGATGAAAGTGAAGGATTTATTTTTCCATCCTATGTAGAAGATATTATGGGGCCTATGTTATTTGACTATGGATATGGACCATTTAGATGGGTATGTTTAAGTGGAAAACATGAAGATTTGATAAAAACGGACAAGGCTGCTATGGAATGTATAGACCCAAATAGAAGAAGTCAGGATAGGGATAATTATATCTGGATAAGAGATGCAGAGAAAAATCAATTAGTAGTAGGAACAGAGGCGAGAATTCTTTACCAAGATGCTCTAGGTAGAACAAAGATAGCCCTTAAATTTAATGAAATGGTTAGAAATGGAGAGATTGGACCTGTAATGATGGGAAGAGACCATCATGATACTGGTGGCACAGATTCACCTTTTAGGGAAACAGCTAATATTAAAGATGGTAGTAATATTATGGCAGATATGGCTACTCACTGTTTTGCTGGGAATGCAGCAAGGGGAATGAGCTTAGTTGCTCTGCACAATGGTGGAGGTGTAGGAATAGGTAAGTCAATAAATGGTGGATTTGGCATGGTATTGGATGGTAGCAAGAGAGTAGATGATATATTAAAGATAGCAATGCCTTGGGATGCAATGGTAGGAGTAGCTAGAAGGTCTTGGGCTAGGAATAAAAACTCTATAGAAACATGTATTGAGTATAATAGACAATTTAAAGATACAGATCATATAACAATACCTTATATTCCAGACGATGATTTAATTAATAAATTAGTGGATAGAGAATATAAGGAGGGTATTTAATGGCTAGAATAATTCAATGTGTTCCTAATTTTAGCGAAGGAAGAGATAAAGCTATAATAGAAAAAATCCTGGAAGAAATACGAATAATGGATGAAGTAAAGCTTTTAGATTATTCTATGGATAAGGACCATAACCGTTCTGTTGTAACCTTTATTGGTGAACCAGAAAAGGTTATAGAAGCAGCTTTTAATGCAGCTAAAGTTGCATTTGAATTAATAGATATGAGGACTCATACTGGGGAACATCCCAGAATGGGAGCAACAGATGTAATTCCTCTTATACCCATATCCGATGTAACCATGGAAGAATGTATAGAGTATTCTAAAATATTAGGGAAGAAAATAGGAGATAATTTAAATATTCCTGTATTCCTATATGAAAAATCTGCCACGTCCATAACAAGGGAAAACTTAGCAGATGTGAGAAGGGGACAATACGAGGGGATGGCAGATAAACTAAAGCAGGAACAATGGCAACCGGATTTTGGTCCAAGTGTTTTAAATGAGAAGGCTGGTGTAACAGCTATAGGAGCAAGGATGCCTCTTGTAGCCTTTAATGTTAATTTAGATACAGATGATATTACCGTTGCAAAGAATATTGCTAAAGTTGTAAGAGCTAGTGGTGGAGGTTTTAGATACTGTAAAGCTTTAGGAATAGAAATAAAAGAAAGAAATATAGTACAAGTCTCTATGAATATGGTAGACTATACAAAAACTTCCCTATTTAGAGTATTTGATACTATAGAAAGAGAAGCAATGCGTTATGGGATAAATATAATTGGAAGTGAAATAATAGGTTTAGTACCTATGCAAGCCTTAGTAGATGTAGCAGACTACTATTTACGATTGGAAGATTTTGATTCTAGTCAAATTCTTGAAACAAGAATGTTCGAGTAGGAGGATAATATGAAAGCAGATTTAATTATAAAAAACATAGATAATTTAATAACTTTAAGAGGACCTAATAGGGCGAGAGTTAAAGAAGAAATGAGAGAAATTGATCTTATTAAAAATGGAATAATAGCTATTAAAGGAGATAAAATAATCTATGTAGGAGAAGATAAATTACCTAAGGATATTCAAACTGATGGAAATACTATTTTTATAGACGGAAAGGGTAAAACTGTAACGCCAGGACTAGTAGATTCTCACACTCATCTAGTTCATGGAGGATCAAGAGAACATGAATTAGCTATGAAACTAAAGGGTGCTGGGTATTTAGAGATATTAGAAGCAGGAGGAGGAATACACAGTACAGTAAAAGCTACAAGAGAAGCTACCTTTGATGAACTATATAGAAAAGCGAAGAAAAGTTTAGATAGGATGTTAGGATATGGAGTTACAACCGTTGAAGCTAAGAGTGGATATGGGCTAGACGATTTTAACACTGAAATAAAACAAATGGAAGTAGCTAAAAAACTAAATGAAGACCACCATGTTGATATAGTATCTACATTTATGGGAGCTCATGCTATACCTTCAAGCTATAAGGATAATCCAAGAAAATTTATTGATTTAATAATTGGTGAAATGATTCCGGAAGTAGAAAAAAAGAAATTAGCAAAGTTTTGTGACGTTTTTTGTGAAAAAGGTGTTTTTACAGTAGAAGATTCAAGGGAAATATTAGAAGCTGGATTAAAACACGGGTTGTTACCTAAAGTACATGCAGATGAAATAGAATCTCTAGGAGGTGCAGAATTAGCAGCAGAAGTAGGTTGTATTACAGCGGATCATTTAGTTGCAGCTAGCGATAAGGGGATAGGGATGATGGCAGAAAAAGGTGTCATAGCTAATTTGCTACCTGCTACATCCTTTAATCTACAAACAGGTAAATTTGCAAAAGCCAAGAAAATGATTGAAGAAGGTGTTCCAGTGGCCCTATCTACCGATTATAATCCAGGTAGTTGTCCTACAGAAAATATGCAATTAGTTATGAGTTTTGCTTCAATTATTATGAAGCTAACCCCAGAAGAAGTTATAACTGCTGCAACTATTAATGGAGCAGCTTCATTAAAACTAGAAGATAAAATTGGTAGTATAGAGCCTGGGAAGAAAGCTGATTTAACTATATTTGATGCACCAAATTTAGATTATATTATATATCATTTTGGAATAAATCATACGGACAAGGTGATAAAAAATGGTGAAATAGCATTTGAAAGATTTAGTAATATATTATAAGATAA
>JAAZMG010000249.1 GCA_012798935.1 Tissierellia bacterium
GGAGATACTGTAATAGTTATTTCTGGAAAAGATAAAGGTAAGAAAGGGAAAGTGCTAAAAGTATACCCTAAAGAAAACAAAATAATCGCTGAAGGTATAAACATGCTTACAAAGCATATGAAAGCACAAGGTCCAACTCAACAAGGTGGAATTGTTCATCAGGAAGGTGCTATAAATGCATCAAAAGTTATGTATTATTGCGATAGAGATAAAACAGGAGTCAGGGTTGGATATAAATTTTTAGAAGATGGTTCAAAAGTTAGAATATGTAAAAAATGTGGAGAAGTATTAGATAAATAATCTGCTATTGAGAGGAGGTAATAGGAATGACTTCCAGATTAAAAGAAAAATATCAAAAAGAGGTTGTACCAGCGTTAATGGAAAAGTTCCAGTATAAAAACATTATGGAAGTTCCAAGACTTGAAAAAATTGTAATAAATATGGGAGTAGGAGAAGCTAAAGAAAATCCAAAGACTTTAGAAAGTGCTGTTAAAGAATTAGAGCTTATTTCAGGACAAAAACCAGTTGTTACTCAGGCAAAGAAATCAATTGCTAACTTTAAACTTCGTGGAGGAATGAAGGTAGGAACAAAGGTTACCTTAAGAGGAGAGAAAATGCTGGATTTTTTAGATAAATTGATGAATATTTCACTACCTAGAGTTAGAGACTTTAGGGGATTAAATAGTTCTTCATTTGACGGTAGAGGTAATTATGCATTGGGTATAAAAGAGCAATTAATATTCCCGGAAATTGAGTATGATATGGTAGAAAACATAAGAGGACTAGATATTGTTATAGTTACAACTGCTAAGACCGATGAAGAAGCAAAGGCATTTCTAGAACTTATGGGTATGCCCTTTAAAAAGTAAAGAAGGAGGGAGATATTTTTGGCAAAGAAATCAATGATTGCTAAGCAAAAGATGAAAGCAAAGTTTAGCACTAGAGAATATAATAGATGTAAAATATGTGGAAGACCCCATGGATATTTAAGAAAATATGGTATATGCCGTATTTGTTTTAGGGAACTAGCACATAAGGGCCAAATCCCTGGAGTTAGAAAAGCAAGTTGGTAGTAGTACTAAGGTTATGAAAGGAGGTAGCTAAATATGATGACTGACCCAATTGCAGATATGTTAACGAGAATAAGGAATGGGAACAACGCAAGACATGACTCTGTTGATATTCCCGCCTCAAACATAAAAAAAGAAATGGCTCAAATTCTATTGGATGAAGGATTTATAAAAGGATTTGATATAATAGAGGACAAAAAACAAGGAATTATTAGGATAGAATTAAAATATGGCAAATACAACGAAAAAGTAATAAGTGGAATTAAAAGAATATCCAAACCAGGTTTAAGAGTTTATGTTAAAAGTGGTGAGGTACCAAGGGTATTAGGTGGACTTGGGATAGCAATTCTTTCAACATCCAAGGGCATAAAAACGGATAAAGATGCAAGAAAAGAAGGTATAGGTGGAGAAGTTATTTGTTATGTATGGTAATATCAAATAACTGAGGCTGGAGGAACAGGAGGTGCAGATATGTCAAGAATAGGATTGAAACCAATAGAAATCCCAAATGGGGTTGAAGTTAAGGTAAATGATAAAAATCATATAGAAGTGAAAGGGCCAAAGGGACAAATTGAACAGTATGTAAGCCAAGATATGGGAATTGAGGTAGAAGGAAATCAAATTATTGTTAGTCGACCAACAGAAAACAAAAGACATAAATCATTACATGGATTAACAAGAACGTTAATTTTCAACATGATAGAGGGTGTAACTGAAGGTTATTCAAAAACATTAGAAATCCAAGGTACTGGATATAGAGCACAAAAGCAAGGAAAAAAGTTGATTTTAAACTTAGGATACTCTCACCCAATAGAATTGGAAGATCCAGAAGGGATTGAGGTAGAGGTACCAGAGGCAAACAAAATAATCATTAAAGGGATAGATAAACAACAAGTTGGTAATTATGCAGCAGTAATTAGAGACTTTAGAAAACCAGAACCTTACAAGGGCAAAGGAATTAAATATTCTGATGAATTTGTAAGACGTAAAGTTGGTAAGACCGGTAAGTAGAAGGGAGTGAAAAGGGTTGCTAAAAAAAATTAAAAGGAATGAACTGAGAAAAAATAGACATGAAAGGGTTAGACAAAAAGTTTATGGAACTCCTGAAAGACCAAGATTAAATGTATATAGAAGCAATAATCATATATATGCACAGATTATAGATGATACGGTAGGTCAAACCTTGGTTTCAGCTTCAACACTAGATAAGGAATTAAAAGAAAAGCTATCATCAACTCATGATAAGGAAGCAGCTAAACTTGTTGGTGAACTAGTTGGGAAAAGGGCTCTTGACAGGGATATTGTTGAAGTGGTATTTGATAGAGGTGGATATATATACCATGGAAGAATTAAAGAACTAGCTGAAGGAGCTCGTGAGGCTGGACTTAAATTTTAGGCAAAGGAGGGGAATAAATGGAACGTTCATATATAAATCCAAATGAATTGGACTTAAAAGAGAGAGTAGTTAGTATTAATCGTGTAGCTAAGGTAGTAAAAGGTGGTAGAAATTTTAGATTTAGTGCACTTGTAGTAGTTGGTGATGAGAATGGTCATGTAGGTGTAGGCATGTCAAAAGCTCTTGAAGTACCAGAGGCTATTAGAAAAGCTATTCAAGATGCTAAGAAACATATTATAGAAGTTCCCCTTGTAGGAACTACAATACCTCATGAGATAATCGGCGTATTTGGAGCAGGAAGAGTGTTGCTTAAGCCATCTAAGGAAGGTACAGGAGTTATTGCTGGTGGAGCAGTACGTGCTGTATGTGAGTTGGCAGGTATTAGAGATATAAGAACGAAGTCTTTAGGTTCAAATAATCCAAGAAATGTAGTTAATGCAACTATGGAAGCTTTAACTAATTTAAAAAGA
>JAAZMG010000250.1 GCA_012798935.1 Tissierellia bacterium
GGGCTTTATGAAGAGCTTATAAAGGGTTTTCCCACTTTAACCAGTTATCCAGATATTAAATATAGACATCTTAAGTCCAGCATAGCTAAATATTTAAAATGCCCTATAGAAAATGTAGTAGTAGGCAATGGGGCTGTGGATATAATAAACAATTTCATTTCAATATTTCCTAGAATAATGGTACTGCTACCTTCGTTTCTAGAGTATGAACAAAGGGCATTGGCTTATGATAAGGAAATAATTAGATTGAATTACAAGGAGGATTTTACTTTAGATTTAGAAGCTATTGAAAAGAATATAAGGCCTGGAGATTTGTTGATATTAGGAAATCCCAACAACCCAACGGGGCTTAGAATTCATAAGGATATATTGATTAAGCTGTATGGAATAATTAGAAAGAAAAATGGCTATTTATTATTAGATGAAGCCTTTTATGAGTTTTGTCCAAAGAACTATGACAGTATAGAAATATTTAAAGAATACTCTTTTGATAATGTAGGCATAATTAGAGCTGCCACTAAATTTTTTGGTCTTCCTGGTATCCGTTTAGGCTATGGTTGTATTTCTGAAAAACCAATAAGAGAATATGAAAAAATGGAATTACCTTGGAGTGTTAATGCTTTAGCAGATATAGCTGGTAGATATATATTTGAATGTAAGGATTATATTGAAGAAAGTAGGGCCTATATAGAAAAAGAAAGAGAATTTTTGTTGAAAGAATTAGGGGTTATAGATGGGATAAAAGCTTTCAATACCCATACAAATTATATCCTTATAAAACTTTTAAAATGGAATGAAGAATATATATTTAACTTTTTCTTAAAGAGAGGTTTAGTAATTAGAAAATGTTCTAGTTTCAATGGACTAGATGATAGCTATATTAGAGTGGCTATAAAGGATAGAAAAAGTAATGAAAAGTTAATAAAGACCTTTATAGAACTGGAGGGAATATAGATGAAAACTTTGATGATTACAGCTCCTACTAGTGGTACAGGGAAGACTTTAATTGCTATTGGATTAATAAGGGCATTAAAAAATAGAGGATTGGATGTATCTGCCTTCAAAACAGGACCAGATTTTATAGATACAAAATATTTAGGAGCAGCTTCAGGGAAAAGACCAGGGAATTTGGATATCCATATGATGGGAGAAGAAGGGATCCATCAGGCCTTATCTATGAATAAAGGAGACTATGCTGTAATTGAAGGGGCTATGGGATATTTTGATGGAATTTATAATACTTTTGAAAACTCTAGTTATGATATTTCAAGAAAGCTAGATATAAATACTATCCTTATATATACTCCAAAAGGTGAAATGTTCTCTATAATACCTAAGATAAAAGGTATGGTAGATTTTGAGAATTCAAAGATTAAAGGTGTAATATTAAATAAAGTAAAAAAATCTATGTATCTACTTTTGAAGGAACAAATTGAAGAGTACATAGGGATAGAAGTACTAGGTTATATAGAAGAGAATAAAAGTTTAGAGATACAAAGTAGATATTTGGGACTAGTTCAATCTACAGAAAACAAAAACGTAGAGAATATAATTGACAAAATAGCAGCAACTGTAGAAAAAACTATAGATTTAGATTGTTTAATCCATATGATGAACAAAATAGATATACCCACTTATACCTATCCTGATAAGAGAGATATAAAAGTAGCTATAGCTTATGATCAGGCTTTTTCATTTTATTATAATGAAAATTTAAATCTATTAGAAAATGTCTGTCATGTAGAATATTTCTCTCCTATTGAAGATAAAAAAATTCCTACTTGTGATTTACTACTTTTAGGTGGAGGTTATCCAGAGCTATATAAAAAGGAATTATCACAAAACATAGAGATGAGAAATTCTATAAGAAAAAAAGCAGAATTAGGAGGATGTATATATGGAGAAGCTGGAGGGTTTATGTATCTAGTGGATAGTATAGAAGGATATCCTATGTGTGGAATTTTAAGGGGTAAAGCTACTATGATAGATAGGCTTAAAAGATTTGGATATGTAAATATAGAATTAAATAGGGATTCTATATTAGGAAAAAAAGGAGATATATTAAAGGGACAAGAGTTTCATAGATCAACTATTGATACAAATGAGAACCAA
>JAAZMG010000307.1 GCA_012798935.1 Tissierellia bacterium
ATCATCTACATAAACTTTTATATTGTCTTTATTGTAAAGTTCTATCATAATGTTTCCCCTATTAAAATCTTACTAGTTTACTTTCGTCATTAATAACTACGTCTACGTCTTCACCAGCCTCAACTTTTACATTATCATAAGCATCTACTTCCAGCTTGGTAACTAAGGCGCTAGCTTTAACTTGAGAGCTGTCGTAAGCATATATTTTTGCTTCTCCCATGTAAAGCCTAAAAACAGAGCTGTCATAGAGGTAGGCTGTCATAGATTGAGCGAAGTCAGCTGTCTGTATTATTGATTTGTCTTTTAGTATAAAATCTACTTTATCATTAATCCTCTGCATGTCGGCTATTTGATATACACATGTTTCATCATATAAAGTGTATACAGAATACCCTTTATTCTCCCCATTATACACTTTAATAGTTAAGTTACCTTTCAATGTTGCATTATACTTACCTAAATATAATTGTAGTGCCACTTCTTGGTGGTTTGAAGTTCCGTTTATAGTAACTGTGTTTCCCTTTATAGTTACTGTACAGCTGGTTATAAAAGGTTTATCTAAGAGTATACGGAGATAGTTTGAATCGGCTGGGGGTGTGGTAATTTTTAAGTACCTTGGGTTGCTCACGTCCCCTAGTATATACCTTTCATCATCTACATAAACTTTTATATTGTTATCGTTGTAAAGTTCTATCATAGTGTTTCCCCTTATGTCAGTAGTTATAACGCTTAGCGTTATCAAATAGATGTATGTTTTTGTCATCCTCACTAGGCTTTAACCAACTAAACACTGTTGAGTTATCATAGGCATAAATTTTGGCATCAGATGTGGTTGTAATTGCCTCTGCAGTATCATATATTATAGCGGTGCATCCTACTTGTGTCAGTACAGTGGAGTTGTCATAAGCAAATATTTCACAAGTGTCTGCACTTACTGTACCACCAATTTTAAGGCAGGCACTATCGTGTAGAAGGTAAGTATGCTTAGTTAAGTCATTGGTGTCTGTTAAAATTTTTGAACTTCCATATAAGTTATGTGTATACACATTAGGTCCCCTATTTTCTTGTTTCACCCGCGCTCTCACGTCCCCTTTTAAAGTTATATTATATCCATAGTTTGTGATAAAACATCTTAGCATTATTCCTTCTAAAGTTAATGTGTTTCCTTTGACAGTTATAGTGAGGCCTTGTGCGTTTCGCTTAGATAGGTTCACTATTCCATTACCATTTTGTTTATCTGTTAAGAGAAATTCCCAAGTAAAAGTAGGTGTTATAGAGTACCTTTCATCATCATCTACATAAACTCTTATATTGTCTTCATTGTATAATTCTATCATAATGTTTCCCCTTTGTTTTATACTATCGTCAATTTACTTTCATCATTAATTGTAACTATCGTGTCATCTGGTGCTGACACTTCCACGTTATCATAAGCATTTATAGTTACTTTGGGGCAATATTCATATACCTCGATTGTAGAGTTATCATAGGCATTTATAAGCGCCTCTTCCCGAGTACTGCAATGTGAGTTTCCATACATATTTACCTGTATTGGTTCTTGGTCTGAAGCTACTATTATACTTAGGCTAGATGAGTCTTGTAATATATACTCAGCTTGGTTAATCATCCCTCTATCTGAGTCGCTTAGTACTTGTGTTCTTCCATATAGGGTGTATGTAGGTCTAGTTGTTTGTTGAGTCATGTATACCGCTAATGTTAAGTCGCCCCTTACAACTAAAGAGTAGTCTTTAAGTGTAATCTCTATGTTTACAATAGAGTCAGATTCGTTTGCTGCTATAGTTCCATCTATTATTACTAGGTTCCCTTTGACAGTTATAGTGCAGGCCTCTATACATCTACGATTTATGCTTATGTGTAGTGAGGTACCTTTGGTTATCGTTACTAATAAAGAGTTGTCTTTTATTATGCGAAAGTCATCACTGTCTACATAAACTTTTAAATTGTTGTAATTGTAAAGTTCTATCATAATGTTTCACCTTATATCAGTAGTTATAGCGCTTAGCGTTATCAAATAGGTGTATGTTTTCGTCATCCTCACTAAATACTGTTGAGTTATCGTAGGCCCAGACAGTTGAATCAGTACCCCTTATATTAGCTGTTGAGTTGTCGTATAAGGTTATAGCACATTCTTCTTCTACATCGTTGCTTAGTAAAACTCGAGAGTTATCATAAGCAAATACATCGCAGTTACTACCTTTCTCTATAACGTCACAAATTAACTCAGCGTTACCATATAAGAAGTAGGTATGGTTGTGAGGGGCATATTGATAAACTCTCAAAGAAGATGTGTCATGCACTCTGTGTGTATACTGGCTTTTTGAAGAATCTGTCCAATGCCATGCCGTTATATGTATATTACCTTTTAATGTTAAGTCAAACCCAGTATTATTAAAATCCGCACTGTGCACATCACCTTCCATAGTGACTTTGTTACCTTTTACGGTTATAACACATCCTTTATTAGCCGTTTCCCCTATGTAGAACACTGCTTGGCTG
>JAAZMG010000251.1 GCA_012798935.1 Tissierellia bacterium
GGTAAAATTGCCATTAGTCAAGCAGAGGCAGGAGCAGATATGATAGCGCCATCGGATATGATGGATGGAAGAGTTAAGTATATAAGAAAATCATTAGATGAAAAAGGTTTTGAAAATACACCTATAATGGCCTATAGTGCTAAATATGTTTCATCTTTTTATGGTCCCTTTAGAGAAGCGGCAGATTCAGCTCCAACTTTTGGAGATAGAAAGTCCTACCAAATGGATCCAGCTAATACAGATGAAGCCTTAAGGGAAATAAAATATGATATAGAAGAAGGTGCAGACATTATAATAGTAAAACCTGCTTTATCCTATTTAGATATAATCCAAAGAACCAAGGATAATTTTAATATTCCTATAGCAGCCTATAATGTAAGTGGAGAATATTCTATGTTAAAGTTAGCAGTAGAAAATAATATTTTGAATGAAGAGGCTATAATGGAATCTTTGGTATCTATTAAAAGAGCAGGGGCAGATATTATTATTTCATATTTTGCTAAAGATGTAGCAAAAATACTTAAATAAAGATTGAAAGGAGTAAATCATATGGAATTTAAAAAATCTAAAAAGGCATATGAAGAAGGAATCAAATATATTCCAGGAGGTGTAAATAGTCCTGTTAGAGCTTTTCAATCTGTAGATAGAGATCCGGTTTTTATATCCAAAGGTTATGGAAGTAAAATAGAAGATGAAGACGGAAATATTTATATCGATTATATAGGTTCTTGGGGACCAGCTATTTTAGGTCATGGGAATATAGATTTATTAGATGGGATTGATGAAATTATTAATAATGGATTAAGTTTTGGGTTGCCTACTAAAATTGAAGTTGATATGGCAAAACTAATGGTAGAATCCTATCCTGCTATAGATATGATAAGAATGGTTAACTCAGGAACAGAAGCTACTATGAGTGCTATAAGGGTAGCAAGAGGATATACAAAGAAAAATAAAATAATAAAATTTGAAGGATGTTATCATGGCCACAATGATTCATTACTTGTAAAGTCTGGTTCTGGGACTATTACCTATGGATTGCCTACAAGTTTAGGAGTACCAGAAGAAATTGTGAAACATACTATAGTTTGCAGATACAATGATCTAGATGATGTAAAGAATGCCTTTGAGAAGTATGGGGAAGATATAGCTGGAATTATAGTGGAGCCTGTTGCTGGTAATATGGGTTTAGTTCCAGCAGATAAAGAATTTCTTCAAGGATTAAGGGAAATAACTAGAGAATATAAATCAGTTCTTATATTTGATGAAGTAATAACTGGATTTAGAATCTCCTATGGTGGAGCAAGTGAAGTATATGGTATTGAACCAGATATGGCTTGCTTTGGGAAGATTATAGGGGGAGGATTTCCAGTAGGTGCCTATGGTGGTAAAAGGGAAATAATGGAGATGGTGTCTCCTATTGGTGGAGTATACCAAGCAGGAACTTTATCAGGCAATCCTCTTGCTATGCATGTAGGTTACAGGAATTTGAATATACTTAAGGATAATAAGGATATATACGATGATTTAATAAATAAAGCTAAAGATTTGGAAGAAGGTATAAATTCTAATATTAAAAAACTAGGATTAAATATTACTATGGTTAGATTTAGGGATATGCTTACTTTATTCTTTGGAAAAGGGCCTTTTAGAAATTATGATGATGTACAAAAATGTGATACAAATATGTACGCTAAATATTTTAAGGAAATGTTAAATAGAGGAGTAATGCTTCCACCAGCTCAATTTGAATGTATGTTTTTATCTATTGCCCACTCAGAAGAAGATATAGAATATACTATTAAAGCAAATTATGAAGCGTTGAAAGCAATTAAGTAGGTGAAACTATGGCAAATATTATGATACAAGGAACTACTTCTTCCGCTGGGAAAAGCCTTATGTGTACGGCATTGTGTAGAATATTTAAAGAAGATGGATATAGGGTTTGTCCCTTTAAGTCCCAAAATATGTCTTCAAGATATTATATTACCAAAGAAGGATATAAAATGAGTACAGCTCAAGCCCTTCAAGCTAAAGCTGCAGGAATTGAACCTGATTCCTATATGAACCCTATACTATTAAAGCCTAATTCAGATAGGGGAAGTGATGTAATTATAAAAGGGAAACTATATAAAGCCA
>JAAZMG010000252.1 GCA_012798935.1 Tissierellia bacterium
ACTTTTACTAATATAGCCTGTACCACAAGCAAAATCCAATATTTTAAGTTTTCCCTCTTTTAATATACATTCAGGATTAATTATTTTATCTGTAAATTGTCCCATTTCATTGAGCCAATGAATATATGTTGTTGATACCTTGTTATATTCCTTTCTATAATCTTCATTGTTTATAACATCTTTTTTAATAAGCTTATAGCCTACTTTAGTATAAAATACTATTTTTTTAAGCATTTTTTTCTCCTCTAATAATAAAGTAATACTTTTTATCAATAAATTTAGTAATTGTAAGTTTATCCTTAATTAAGTTTATTACCTCTTTACTGGTTCTAAAATACAACTTTCCAAATAGAATATATTCGAAAACTCTTAATATCCTAATTTTTATATGTTTTTTCTCAAAATCCAATATGATTAGTTTCCCATCCTTCTTAAGTATCCTATATATTTCTTCAATAAGTTTTTTCTGATCTTTTATATGATGTAACACATCAGACATTATAACCACATCTGCGCTATTGCTGTCAAAAATTGTATCCAATGCATTTCCTAATATAGGCAATACCTTTGTATTTGCTTTAACTTTTGAAAGCATTCCTTTGCTTTCATCCAAAACATATACAATCTGACAATTTTTACTTAAATAATCTGCTAATCTTCCTGTACCTCCTCCTATGTCTAAAACTACTTCATCTCCTTGTAGTTCCAAAACATCCTTTATTTCATCCATCTTATTCAAATTAAACAACTCTATAAATTTATCATAGTGTTTAAAAACTCTATCAAATTTTTTCAATGTATTCTCCCCATAACTAATTTTCATAACTCTTGGAATCGTATAGTTACTTCTTCATCTAAAGCTACTACGCCGAAGGATAGATGACCCTGTCTGCCCCTACAACATGCGAAAGGTCATAAATGACATCATTCAATTGATGTACATTATATAAAGAATGTTCAGTCACGGGCCAGCAAAGCTAGCCCCTACGATTCAGATATATCAATGGGTAGGGGCGTACCTTTGGTCGCCCGTGACTTACAGCACATTGGCCTAATTATGGTAGTTAAATCTTTAAATATATTTACTTCCTTCTCTTATACTTAACTTGGACAAATTATTATTATCAATAAATTCCTTAACCCATTCCTTATCCGTTTTGGAATATTCTCTTAAAGCCCACCCAATAGCTTTATTTATAAAGAATTCTGTGGTTTCACAATTATATAAAATTGCATTACTTAAGAAAACTGTATCTGTCTTTTCTTTATATTTAAGTTGAAAAATAATTGCTATACGATTTAACCAAATATTATCTGATTTAATCCATTTTAATATGACATCTTCTTTTGTTTGTGGATATTTCATAACTATATGTCCTACTACCTTGTTTATAGCATCTACACTATCCCACCAAGATTTCGTAGTCAATAGTTTCTCAACATTCTCCATATCCTCCGGTGTAAACAAATCCTTAACTTTTTCCATATAATCTATTGCCAAATACTGAAACTCTCTTTCAGGCATATCATAACATTTAAATATAAATTCCCAGTCAACTTTAGTATCCTTTTTTCTTTCTTTTAAAAACTGTTTTGATAAAGCTGTTCTTTCTGGTTTTTTAAGTCCTAGAAATGGAAATAAATTTCTCATATATTTAGCCATTGGATCCGCATTTTCTTTGTTTCTATTCTTATAAAATATTTCAAAAATATCCACATAATTACCTCCATTTTTAATGTCCTAAAAATATAGGGAATAAATAGTTATACTAAACTATCTATTCCCTATTAATTATATCATGATTTAATAAGATAAAAATTTTTATTTAAACTTAACTCCTATTCCCCCATAATATATTATTCTATATAAATTGTTTTGTTAAGCAAAATAACCATTCCTTATATTTGTACTATAAATCAATTTTATTTTCAATTATATATCCAGTTCCTAA
>JAAZMG010000253.1 GCA_012798935.1 Tissierellia bacterium
ACCCCTCTTTTAGTTATTATATATCTATATTCCCCATCTTTGTCTTCTATTTTTTCTCTAAGCCTTCTAACAGTTACATCTACAGTCCTTATATCTCCATAATATTCATATCCCCATACTTCCTCTAGTAACTGTTCTCTAGAAAAAACCTGTTCTGCACTTGACGCCAAGAATTTTAACAATTCAAACTCCCTAAGAGTTAGATCTATAACTTGTCCTCTTTTTTTAACTTCGTATTTATTTAAATCAATAAGTAAGTCATCAAAAACTAACATGTTATCATCATTGGAATTTCCATTAGAAAACTCAACTCTTCTTAGGTTTGCCTTAACCCTGGCTACTAATTCTCGCATACTAAAAGGTTTTGTTATATAATCATCTGCACCTAGTTCTAGGCCTAACACCTTGTCTACTTCTTCTTCTTTGGCAGTAAGCATAAGAACCGGCGTTTTGAATTCTTTCCTAACCTCCCTTAAAACTTGAAATCCATCTTTTTTAGGCAACATAATATCCAGAAGGATTAAATCTGGCAATATCTCATAAACTTTCTCTATAGCTTCCTCCCCATCATAAGCCAAATCAACCACATATCCTTCCTTTTCCAAGTTGAATTTTACAATGTCAGCGATGGATTTTTCATCATCTACTACCAATATCTTTTTATCCATAAAAATATCACTCCATATTTAATTATAGTCTAATTTTAAATCTCACTTAAACTTACCTTAAATACTTTTTTTAATGAAGTGTTTATATTACCCCCTATGCCTAAATTATCTAATAATAAGTTAATATTGTCAAATTCATATTTAGAATTTAGATAAACTATAGTCTCATAAGATTTCCTATAAGCTATGTCTATTTTTAAATTGTCAAAATTATAGTTTAAATCCTTCAAAGTAATATTAGAGGTTTCTCCTATGCCTTCATTCCATTGAAATCCAATTAACTTCTCTTCTATAAAAAGAGCTAAACCTTCTGTTAACCATAATGGATAATTACCTTTTGTTTTTTCATCTACAATTAAATGAGTAAACTCATGGACTACAGGAGTAGTCCTCTTATATTCTTCTATTAAATCATCTTCTTCAATCCAAATATTAGGTGAAAGAAGGTTTATTGTTCCACTATAATATACCCCTAAAGGTGCATGGAAGGTATCCTCTTGGAGTTTCACCGTGTCAATTAAATCCTTTTCATTTTCATATATAATTATAGGAATATCATCTATGGGATAGTGACTGAAATATAAACATACTTCATCATAATATTCTTCTATTATATCTCCTGTTATTTGCCCAATATATTTTTCATCTTCTTTAAAGTATATAGTAAAATGTTTAGTCTTGATAGTTTCGTAATCATTTAATGATTCTAGTATTCTATTCTTTTGATAATCTTTAATTAAAGGATAAAATGAAACCTGAATATGTTCCTTCATAATAAAAAAAGAAAAAAAACCAATTATTATTATAGATGTATATAATAAGACTTTTTTGATGATTATTCCCCCTTTGTACATAATATGAAAAATTATATTCAAATACTATTGAATTTAGTATGTACATGATATATAATGGTTACAGCAAGGGGGAGTAGCTTCATAAATAGTTAGCCGTCAATACGGATTAGTCCCGGCTAATTATCCTATTAATAATTTAGGTAGCAAGACCTTTGTTTAAACTTCTATGTTTAAACAAGGGTCTTTTTGTTTGCCACATTATATTTTAACAACTTTATAAATTTTATTCAACGCTTCCCATTAATTAACATTTTAAGCTTTATTTTTCACTCCTAGTGGCATACTATTTGTCAAGCAACATTTTAGATCAATTACTTAAGGAAATTTATACATATTCCTTACACTATAAAAAATAAAGAAAGGAAGAAAGCGTCATGGAATGGTACAGACAAAATAAAGAGGAGTTGCTGTCTAATCTAAATACTAATATGGACAGTGGTCTTCCCAAAGAAGAGGTGGAAAATCGTTTAAAAAAACATGGATATAATGAATTAAAAGAAGAGGAAAAAAAGAGTACATTATCTAAAATTTTAGCCCAATTTAACGATTTTCTTGTAATCATATTGATTATAGCAAGTATTATCTCCTTTGCTGTAGGAGAAACAACAGATTCTATTGTAATCCTAGCAATAGTAGTAATCAATGCATTGTTAGGATTATATCAAGAGGGTAGGGCTGAAAAAGCACTAGAGGCTCTAAAAAAAATGGCTGCCCCTAATGCTAAAGTAGTAAGAGATGGAGCTACAACTATAGTTCCTGCAAATACTTTAGTGCCTGGTGATATGGTGCTCTTAGAATCAGGGGACATTATTCCTGCTGATCTAAGATTAATTGAAAGTTCCAATTTAAAAGTTGAAGAGGCCTCTTTAACAGGAGAATCTGTTCCTGTAGAAAAAAATAGCCTTAATACCTTTGACAAGGAAGTCTCCTTAGGCGATAGGAATAATATGGCCTATATGAGCACCATTGTTACCTATGGAAGAGGTAAGGGCATTGTAGTAGAAACAGGCCATGGTACTGAGATAGGCAAAATTGCAACAATGATTCAAACTTTTGAGGATGAAACCACTCCACTACAAAAAAAATTAGATCAACTAGGAAAATACTTAGGTATTGCTTGTATTGTAGTATGTGGATTGGTCTTTGGTATTGGAATATTTCAAGGAAGAGACCTGTTACAAATGTTCATGGTTTCCATAAGTTTAGCAGTTGCTGCTATCCCAGAAGGGTTACCTGCTATAGTTACTATAGTTTTAGCCTTAGGCATGAACAGAATGGTTAGACGTAATGCTATTGTAAAAAAACTACTTGCTGTAGAAACTTTAGGTTGTACTACCGTTATTTGTTCAGATAAAACAGGAACATTAACTCAAAATGAAATGACCGTGGTTAAAGCTTATACCGATGGAAAAACCTTCGATGTTACAGGGACAGGTTATGAACCTAAAGGGGAGTTTAAAGTTGGAGATTTATCCATTTCCTCAGGGGACTCGGTTAACCTAAATACATTGATATCTATAGCTGCCTTGTGTAACGATGCAATGCTAGAGGAAACCCCTGAAGGCTATAGAGTTGTGGGAGACCCTACAGAGGGAGCTTTAATTACATTAGCAGGTAAAGGTGGACTTTATAGGGATGAAATAAACAATAAATATTCTAGAATTGAAGAAATACCCTTTGACTCCGATAGAAAGATGATGACAACTTTTCATAAGAACTTTTTACCTAATAAATTAGTATCCTTTACTAAAGGTGCTCCAGATATAGTGATTAGTCGGTGTGAAAATATTTATTTAAATGGAGAAATCGTACCTTTTACAGCTGAACTGAAAAAAGGATTGTTGGATATAAACAGTAAGTTCTCAAGGGAAGCTTTAAGAGTTCTTGCTTTTGCTTTTAAAGAATATAATAATTTACCCAATGAGATTACATCAGATATTGTTGAAAATGATATGGTATTAGTTGGTCTCGTAGGAATGATAGACCCGCCAAGAGAAGAAGCCAAAAAAGCAATAAAACAGTGTAAAGAAGCAGGAATTAAGACCGTAATGATTACTGGAGACTATAAAGAAACAGCTTTTGCCATAGCAAAAGAACTAGGTGTAGCTGAACATGAAGATGAGGCTATAATGGGTAAAGAATTAGATAGTATTACCGATGAAGAGTTAAAGGAATTAGTTAAACATAAAAGAGTATATGCTCGAGTATCTCCAGAGCATAAGGTTAGAATAATATCTGCATTAAAGGGAAATGGTGAAATTGCAGCTATGACTGGAGATGGAGTTAATGATGCTTTAGCTTTAAAGAGAGCTGATATTGGAGTTGCAATGGGTATTACTGGGACAGACGTTGCAAAAAATACTGCTGAAGTCATATTAACTGACGATAACTTTGCTAGTATTGTAGCAGCAGTTGAAGAAGGTAGAATAATATATAGTAATATCAAAAAATTTGTATTTTTCCTATTGTCCTGTAATATTGGAGAAATATTAATCGTATTTTTAAGTATATTGTTCAATTTACCTGTGCCTCTTATTCCCATACAGTTGCTTTGGTTAAACCTAGTCACAGACAGTTTTCCAGCTTTAGCCTTAGGTATGGAAAAAGGAGAACCAGAAATAATGAAAATTCCACCTAGAAATCCAGATGAACCAATTTTAGATAAGGGGATGATAAGAGCTATAATATTTCAAAGTAGTGCTATTGCTTTAGGCTCCCTGTTGGCTTATAGATGGGGTCTTAAAACCTATAGTACAGATAACTTAATAATAGCAAGAACTATAACTTTTGCCACCTTGATTACAGCTGAACTACTAAGGGCTTATTCTAGTAGGTCTGAAAAACATACTATATTTGAAATAGGTATACTTTCCAATAGAACCTTAACTTATGCCACTTTGTTTTCATTTGTACTTTTACTTGTGGTCATATATTTACCATTTTTACAACCAATCTTTGATACTTATCCATTAGGCTTCAAAGATTGGCAAATAATTCTACTCCATGCTTTTTTACCTCTAGTAGTTGGTGAGGTATATAAATTATCCACTAGAAGAAAAGCTTAAAAAAGCCCTAGGGCTTTTTTTCTTTTAAAGCACATTTTCTATTCTCACTGCATAGAATAGAACAAGGAAGGTGGTTATATGAGAAGAATAGGTGACTCTAAAGTATGTCCCATAATAAGTGCAAAAATAATGTCTCAATCAAAAGAAGAACTACCTGTAATTGTTCAACTAAAAGAAAATAACTCTGAGTTAAAAAATGGAATAATGAGTCTATCTACAAAAGTTAAATGTAATTTGCCTTTAATAAATGGGTTAGCTTGCAACTTAACTACAGATACTATTTATAGACTAGCTAACAACCCTGATATAGAATATATAAGCTTTGATTCTAAAGTTTTTACTCAGTTAGATATAGCAGCGCCAACTATGAAAGCACGTTTTCCCCACGAGAGGGGATACAAAGGAACAGGAATAACCATTGCCGTTATAGATACAGGAGTAGCCCCTCATCAGGATTTAACAAAACCTGCAAATAGAATCCTTGGGTTTAAGGATTTTATAAACAAAAAATCTTCCCCTTATGATGATAATGGTCACGGAACTCATGTATCAGGAATAATAGCAGGTAATGGATACTCTTCTAGAGGTAAATATACAGGGATAGCTCCAGAGGCCAACATTTTGGCAATTAAAGCCTTAGATAATGAAGGTAGTGGAAATACCTCCAATATTATTAATGCCATATCCTACGTTATTGAAACTAGGGATAAATATAACACGAAGATATTAAATCTATCTATTGGAAGCCCAGCAAATAATACCTGCAAAAAAGATCCATTATGTAAAGCTGTAGCAGAAGCCATAGAAACAGGATTAATTGTCATAGCTGCAGCTGGAAATAGCGGACCTGACGGAAAGACAATATTATCTCCAGGTATTAGTCCTAATGTAATTACCGTAGGTGCTATTGATGACAATAGAACTATTGACCCAACAGATGATGTTATTGCCCCATTTTCAAGCAGAGGTCCTACAAATGAGGGACTTATAAAACCTGATATAGTTGCACCAGGAGTAAATATTAACTCCTTATCAAATTCTAAACTTGATGGATATAATGCTTTAAGTGGAACTTCCATGGCTACCCCATTGGTATCTGGAAGTATAGCTTTATTATTAAATAAAAACAACTCTCTTTCATCTAAAGATGTCAAGAAAAAGCTAATGGCTTCTTGTATAGATTTACATGAATCAAAGGAAAATCAAGGTGCTGGACTTTTAAGTTTAGAAAAATTATTTTATGATGAAAAAGATGCCTCAGCAAATAACTACCCAAAATCTATAGATTTTGGAGGAGATTTATTTGAAAACTTAATTGTAATATTAATAATATTATTTTTGCTTGATTCTAGAATATAAAGGGGTGAAAAATCACCCTTTTGGTTTTGTATGTTTAGTGAATATAATATAAAAATTATACAATATTATAATCCTTGAAAATATTTCAAAAATGAATTTCTTCATTAAAAAAGAGGAAGGTTACCTTCCTCTTTATCTAACATAAGATCCTGGATTTTTGTTGCTCCCATTCTTTAAAACTTCGAAATGAAGATGAGATCCAGTAGATCTACCTGTATTACCTACTTTAGCTATAACTTGACCTTTATAAACCTTAGCACCTTTTTTTACATTTATTGTACTACAATGAGCATATCTCGTAATATATCCATTACCATGATTTATTTCAACTAAATTACCATAAGCCCCTCTTCTGCCAACAAATACAACAGTGCCTCCATCAGCAG
>JAAZMG010000034.1 GCA_012798935.1 Tissierellia bacterium
ATTTTATTAATAGTTCACTCTTCATCTCAGTTTTTATTTATAAACTATTGAACAAGATTGCAATCTTTATTTTGTAATTAGATAACACTATAGCACGATAAAACATTCTTGTCAATATCTTTTTTAACTAGAGTTTCCCCATTTCTTTGAAAAGATTTAAATCAAGTCTTGTGGATAAGTGTTTCACTGGTTAAATATCCATCCACAGATTTTATTATTTGCATAAAAATAAGCAAAATAGCCCTTTCTTTTGATATAATAGGTTTACCAAGAACTAAAATCAAAAGAAAAAGGGGCTACTTTACTTATGACTAATTATAACAGACTTTCATACCAAATCAAAAGAAAATTATCAAATCTTTCAAATAAAATCACTAAAAATCTTTCAAGACCAAAATCCAAATTTGTTATTCAAATGCTATATGGATTTTTAGAAAGTAAATCAGTACACTTAAGTAATATCGCTAGATCATTAAATGAACCTATTTTATTAAAGAAAACAATTGAACGACTTTCTAGAAACCTTAGCAACTTTACTGAAATAGAAGAAATTAGCGAAGGTTATATTGATGAAATAAAGCCATTCATAGATGAAAATACTATCTTTTGTGTAGATGGATCTGAATTCGTTAAGCCTCATAGCAATGCCCTTGAAAGCATGGGTACTGTTCGTGATGGAAGTACTGGTGAAACTAATGTTAATGGTTATAATGTTATGGAAATTGCTGCCCTTACTAGTACGCATGGTATGCCTGTATCCGTATATTCCAAAGTATATTCTAACGCTGAAAAGGATTTCAAAAGTGAAAATAGTGAAACTTTAGAAGGCCTTAGATTTATTACCACTCACTTTGGTGCCAAAGGTATTAGGGCCCTTGATAGGGGGTATGACAATAAGCTATTCTATGAACATTTTATTGATAATGAAGAGGAATTTGTAATAAGATCCAAGAAAAATAGAAATGTTATTCACAATGATAAATCTATTAATATATTGGAATTAGCAAATAAATATAAGGGTAAATATGCTATCATTATTAAAAATGAAGCTGGTAAATCTAGAAAGTGTAAATTTAGTTACATACCAATAACCTTACCAGCTATACCGAATAAGGAACTTACCCTTGTTGTGGTAAGGGGCTTTGGTAAAATACCGATGATGCTTATTACCAATATAAACCCTACGGATAAAGCACTTGCTTCCACAATTGTTAAAGTGTATTTAAAAAGATGGAAGATTGAAGAATACTTCAGATTTAAAAAACAACAATTTAACTTTGAGGATATTAGGGTTAGATCTTTAAATGGTATTAAAGCAATGAATCTCTTATTATCAATAACAATTGGATTCATTGCAATACTCTCTGAAAAAAGAAATAAAAGCCTGTTAGTATTGGGAATATTAAAAATCGCTAAAAGAATCTATGATATACCCAAGTTTGATTATTATGCATTATCTGATGGTATTTATGCAATGTTACAAAAGACAGGAGTTGGTATTAAAAGTTTTATACGGCAAAGATTTAGAAATAACCAAACCCAACAGCTAACCATGGCTGGAGTGTTTGGTTAACTCACCTTCAGCAGTTTCGAGTTTGAATTTTGGGGAAACTCTAGCTTTTTTAAAGTTTTTTGAAAATATTCAATATTAGGAATAGTTCCCGTTGCTTTTAATGAAATCTATCTAAACAAAACCTTTGTAGCTAATATAGACCATGCAACCTTTATCGCTGAGCTTTTACTACTTTAATTAATTTTTCCCAATATCATCTGGAGTAAGTGTTATTAATGCTAATTCTTTAGGGTTTTTCTTACGCAATACTTCCATAAATAAATATAACAACATGCCTATAAGACAATAGATACCTAAAGATATATATCCACCAATTGGTAATTCAAGACAAGAACCAACAATAATCCATATTGATATTATTATACCTGCACCAAACAACAAGTTTCCACCTGGAGCAAGATAAGGTCTTTTCCAATTAGGGAATTTTTTACGCAATACCATGGCATCTAAACAAACGACTAAATATACTAGTCCAGCTGCAACACATGATACAGCATAAATATATTGTACCCAATTGTCTCCAGTGAAAAGGCAGAAGAAAATTGAGAAGAATAAAACAACAAGGTTAGAAATTGCTGGTTGTCCATGTTTGTTTAGTTTCATAAATGATTTTGGAAGTTGATTAAGTTGTGCAGCACCATAAAGAACACGTGCTGAAGATGTCCAAAATCCCATAAGGGTTGTTAGTGCATGCATAATACCAGCTATTATTGCTGCTATACCGATAACAGCTGGTAATCCAAGTTTGCTAACAAGTTCAGGTTCAGGCATACTCATTTGCATAAGTTCATCCCATGGAGCTATTCCACCTAGTGCGAAAACTACAATAAAATATAATATTGCAGGAATAAATAAAGCTGATAATATAATCTTCCAAATATCTTTAACTGGAAAATTTGTTTCTTCTATTAAGGTTGGAGTCATTTCGAAACCAATGAATTTTAACGAAAAAATTGCCAACGCAACAAAGATACCTTTTCCACCCATTGGGAAAAGTCCACCATGGTTAGAGATATTTGAAAAAGACCAACTACCGCTTGTAAAGAACGTTACTGAAACAATTAATGATATTACTACCATTGAAAAGAAAAATATATTTGCTAATTTTCCTGTCAAACTAATATTAAAATTAGATAAAATATACCAAATTAAAATAATGCCTATTGCTATATAAACTGTCATATTTGCTGGAATAGGAACAAAAAAGTTTAGTGCTGTAATAAATATAAAAGCCATCATTGGTGGTTCTACTACTTGTACTAGAAACATAAGCCACTGGGTTGCCCAACCAACCTTGTGTCCAAATGCATTACATGTCCAAACATCTACTGATGAAGCAAATGGCAATGTCGCTGTTAATTCACCAAATGCTAGTCCAACAGGAATCAGAGCAATTGCTAATAAAGGAAAAATCAATGCAGCTCCTGCACCTGTCAATGAAAACCAGTAAGGTGCTTCAGCAAGCCAACCGCCAATAACTGCGCCTGATGCTATTGCAATCATCTGTATAAAACTTAAATTTCTTTTTAACTTTTGTTCACCCATAATTTACACACCTTTCTGTATTAATTAGATAGTCTCTAAAACTTCACATAATTCTTGTGTGTTTATAACGTGACAATAAATATTGTTTAATATTTCAAGCTCATTGTTTTGAATCTTTTCAGTTGCAGCCATGCAGGCATCTTCAATTAAATATACTTTGAAACTCTCATCTGCTAAGCTTCTAACTGTACAAGAAACACATTGGTCAGTGAAAACTCCAGTTACTATAACAGTGTCGATTCCCATATTGTTTAGCATAAGCCTATAATTTGTTCCTGTTAATGCACTATCAGTTGTTTTCATTACGACTATTTCATCTTCAATAGGCTTTAATTCATCAATTATTTCTCCTTCTTTGGAGCCGATAGGAAGCAATAACTCATTGAAACCAGTTGCTTTTTGATCTAGTGATCTATCTCTGCCATCCTTTTTCTGACTAGTTATTTTGGCAAAGGTAACTTCTATTTTTTTCTCTCTAAATAAATTTAATAATTTCTTATTGTTTGGAATTACAACGTTTTCAATTTTATCATAAAATGGTTGCCATCTTTCCCAGTTTGCTTTTTCTTTACCTGTTAAATGTTCTCCTGAAGGCCTTGAAACAAATACATTTTGCATATCAATTACTAGTAAAGCTGTTTTTTTAGGATCAATTTCAATCCTTCCCATATCCTCATCAGGTTCATAATAAAAGGATACATGCCTATTATTAACTCTCATAAATAACACTCCTTTACAAAAATTTTTAATTTAATAGTTCTAGTTTTGCTACAATATAATATAGTAGCAGGTTAATACTTATCTTAATCAACCCTCCTTTTAGACGCTGAATGTATAAGTTGGAATGTTAAAGAATTTTGTTTGTCATTTATTGTATTATTTTGTCTTAATCTGTAAGAACAAGTATAATTATACTCCTTTTAATTAATTAAGTCAATGAAATATTAAATTTATTTATTTTTTAAAACTTAAAGATAAAATTGGCATAAGCTAGTTATAGAATGATATTGGCTATCATTAACTGTTGTTTTGAATCTGAACTTTATAAAGCTTTTAATACCAGTACTAGTTTTCATAACGCTGCATAAACACCATATGATAATGTATAATAATGAAGATTTGGGATGTTATAAATTCTTTTGGCAAATTTTCCGCACCAATTGCTAATAGTAGTATGAGAGACCTTAACATTATGAACTACTCTAAGGATTAAGGCAATATTCCTAAAAGAATTTTGTCAAGATAGAACATAATGGCAAAGATACTTTTGATAACCATCTCTATCTTTGCCATAACGATAAAACAAATGTTTATTATTGTGTTTTGGGCATTTAATTGATACAATTTTTTGCATGAGGACTTCATCCTTTCTGGGAGGATTGAAGTTCTCATGTTTCATTTAAGTTTACAGAGCGTTTAAACCAGAAAGGAGCGTTTTTTTATGATTACATAATAATATAATAGGTGGGTATAGCAAAAGATTATCTATTTTAAAACATTTGCTACCATTTATCCCAAAACCATGTTATTATATTTACTAGATGTTAAAAGATAAAAACAGAGTTTATATGATGATTAGATAGGGTAAACATCATACAATAACTAATAAAAGAAAATTAATAGATAAGGGATGTGATAAATATGGAATTTAGAAAATTTGACAACAAATATGTAGTGAGACTTGAAAAAGGAGAGGAAGTTGTAGAGTCTATTAAAGCTTTATGTAAAGAAAACAATATTAAACTAGGAAGGGTTAGTGGTATTGGGGCAACAAATAAAGCTGTAGTAGGCTTATTCGAAACAGCCAATAAGGAATACCATTCTAAAGAACTTGTTGGAGATATGGAAATTACAAATCTTGCAGGAAATATATCAGAAAAGGATGGAGAAGTCTATTTACATCTTCACATATCCTTAGCGAATCCTAACTACAATGTATTTGGTGGGCATTTAAATTCAGCAGTAATTAGTGCTACTTCCGAAATCATAATAGATGTTATAGAGGGAAGTGTAGGTAGGGAATTTAATGAAGAGATTGGATTGAATCTTTTTAAGTTTTAATATGGTAAAAATTCAACAAGTTAATATATTAGTGTCTAAAATAGCCCGTAACTGATTTAAATCAGTTACGGGCTATTTTTTTGATAAAACCCAATATTTTAAATTGTCGAATTAAGTCTAAATATGTTGATATATGTCAAAAAAGTGTTATAATAAAACTTATACCATGTATATTCAATCCATATAAAAAATCTATTGAAAAGAGGTGAAATGGGTGACGGGATAGGAAAGCGTGGAAAGCGATTTCCACACCAAATATAACAAATATAGCTTTAATACACATAAATAGCGAGGAGGAATCTATATGAAAAAGAAAAAAAGTTTAGGACTTTTCCCAAAATTAATTATAGGGATTGTACTTGGGATAATTGCTGGTAAATTATTTCCTGCAAATATATTAGGAATTTTAGTTACTATAACCTCTTTATTTGGTAATTTTTTAAATTTTGTTGTACCTCTTATAATAGTTGGATTTGTTGTTCCAGGAATAGCTGATCTTGGAAAAGGAGCTGGAAAACTTCTTGGATTTACAGTAATACTAGCTTATGCTTCTACAGTAATTGATGGTGTAATTGCTTATGGCGCTTCTAGTACTATATTGCCTAAGATTATTGATTTTGGTAAACATGTAACATCTAGTAATTTAGAAGAAAACTTATTAGAACCATTTTTTGAAATAGCAATGCCACCTCTATTTGACATTATGTCTGCTATATTAATTGCATTTGTATTAGGAATAGGGATTGCAGCTATTAAAAATAAAACTATGTATGATTTTTTCAATGGTTTCCAAGACATTGTAAAACTTGTTGTTGAAAAAACAATCATTCCATTTTTACCTGTATATATAGCAGGAATTTTTGCTAATATGACTTATGCTGGAAAAATAGTAGAGATATTATCTGTTTATGGTAGGGTATTTTTACTTGTATTGATTGTTCAATGGGTAGTAGTGTTGATGGAATACTTCATTGCTTCCACTTACAGTGGTGAAATTACAATAGGACAGTTTATTAAAAATCAAATTCCTGCATATTTTACTGCTATAGGAACTCAATCTTCTGCAGCAACAATACCAGTAAATCTTGAAGTTGCTAAAGCTAATGGTGTAAGCAAGCAAATTAGGGAATTTGTTATACCTTTATGTGGAACTATACATCTTTCAGGTAGTTCAGTAGCCCTTACTATATATGCATCAGCTGTTATGATGATGAGCTCAATGCCTATTTCATTTCCTAGGATGCTAGGTTTTATTCTAATGATGGGAATAACTTTAGTAGCAGCACCTGGAGTACCAGGAGGAGCTGTTATGGCGGCTTTAGGACTATTACAAAGTATGTTAGGCTTTAGTGAAGCTCAATTGGCACTTATGATTGCACTTTATATCGCTCAAGATAGCTTTGGAACTGCATGTTGTGTATGTGGAGATAACGCTATAGCTGTAATGGTTAATAAAAAAGCTAAGAAAATGAAATTAGATGTATCAGAAGGTGAAATATAAATTAAAATTTAAGGAGGAATTAATATGGTAAGGATTCCAAGGGATAAAGTAATCTATGAAATGTCAAAAGACAACAAAGCAGTTGTAGAAGTTGAAATTAATGAAGCTTTTGTAGTAGAAACTCATGATTGTTACACTGGTACTCTTAAAGATGAAAGTCAGCCAGCTAGCTCAGTACCTTGGGAAAAAATAAATCCTGCTACTGGACCTATTTATATTAAAGGGGCTAAGCCAGGGGATATTTTAGTAGTAAATATTGACAAAATTCAAATACAAAATAAATGTGTTATGGCCACACAACCAGGATTAGGAGTTACAGGGGATTCACTTAAATCAGAAACTACAAGATTATTAGATGTAGTTGATAATCAAGTTGTTTTTAATGATAAGGTTAGAATTCCTATAAGACCAATGATAGGGGTTATAGGTGTAGCTCCAGAAAAGGAACCAGTACTTTGTGGTACTCCAGAGGCACATGGAGGAAATATGGATTGTGCTGAAATTGTTGAAGGAACTAAACTATATTTACCTGTATTTCATGAAGGGGCCCTTCTTGCACTAGGAGATGTTCATGCAGTTATGGCAGATGGAGAAGTATCAGTAACAGGCGCAGAGGTTCCAGCAGAAGTTACTTTAACTTGCGATATTATAAAAGAAGGTCAAAAATATTTAGCTTATCCTATGCTAACTAATGATGAAAAAGTAATGGTAATTCATTCCGCCGAAACTTTAGAAAAAGCTGTTAAAGGTTCAGTGGAAGATTCTATAAGATTCTTAGGAGTAAATTATGCAATAGATGAAGAAGAAGCTTTAAGATTATTAAGTTTAGCAGGAGATGTAAGGATCTGTCAGGTAGTAGATCCTCTAATGACTGTAAGGGTAGAGATGTCAAGAACTATATTAGATCAATTAGGAGATGCTCATAAGAAGTATAGTTTATAATAATACTTTTTATATTTCATACCAATTATGCAATAATCATAATTACAAGCCAACCTTTGCGGTTGGCTTTTTATATTGTGCTGAGTGTAGACATTTATCTATGGCTATGACTATCCTATAGCCTAATATATTTTTTATAAATATTAGAACCGATGTATATTTGATTTTATTCTGGATACTAATATTTACACAAATTACAAACAAAAAGCAAATAATGATGTATAATGGAACTAAATAATAATTATAAGGAGATTTAGAATGTGCAGTCAATTTATTCAAAAAATAAAGTCCAAAAAGATTAAAGATATAATAAGGAAATTAGCCTTTATAGTATTGGGAAATTTCCTATGTTCCATAGCATTTAATGTATTCTTTATTCCTAGCAAACTTTTAAGTGGTGGTGTAGGAGGATTGGGAATCTTAATACAATACTTAACGGATATTCCTGCTGGTATATGGGTATTTATAATAAATATTCCAATATTCATTATCGGTTCTAAAATGGTTGATAGGGAATTTGCTATATATGGATTTATTTCAATGCTTATTTTTTCTTCTTTATTAACTATAACCAGTGGAATTGGTAGGTATCTAGTAGTAGATGATATATTGTTAACCTCAGTCTTTGGTGGAATATTTAATGGGGTTGGGATGGGCCTTATGTTTAGAAATAGAGTTTCTCAAGGTGGTTTCGATATAGTTGCAACTATTCTTAGAAAAAAATATAATGTAAATATTGGAACGGCACTAATGGGAGTAAATACTATAATCATTTCTCTTTCATCTTTATTGTTTGGGTACAAGTCTGCCATGTATACATTAATAGCCATGTATGTAGGATATAGAGTATTGGATAAGGTACAGACAGGGTTTAATATAAAGAAAAATGTAGTTATAGTTTCGGATAAATCTGAAGAATTAGCCAATGCAATTATTAAAAGATTGCATAGAGGAGTTACTTTTTTGGAAGGGATAGGTGGCTATACCAATGAAGATAAAAAAGTAATATACTGTATAATTACATCTAGGGAGACTGCAAAGTTGAAAAGTATAGTTGATGAAATAGATCCTAATGCTTTTTTAACCATAAATGATGTAGTAGAAGTAAAGGGAAGAGGGTTTCAGAATATTGGAATGTAGGCATAGGGTTTGTAAAGGGGTAGATATAAAGATTTATAAGAGAAAAACTAGTAGATCAAAAAATCCGATATTTAGTTAATTAAAACAATTAAGGAGGAATAAGATGTTGTTTATTAAAAATGGCCATATATTTACTATGGCAGGGGAAATAATTGAAAAAGGGAATATAATTATTAAAGATGGCAAGATATCAGAAATAGGAAAGGATTTAGTAGCCCCATCGGATGCTAAAATTATAGATGCAGAAGGGAAAATGGTATTGCCTGGATTTATCGATGCTCATTGTCATATAGGTATGTGGGAAGAAGGCATGGGTTTTGAAGGCGATGATGGCAATGAGATGGTAGATCCTGTAACACCACAGCTGAGGGCTATAGATGCTATTAATCCAATGGATTTAGCTTTTAAGGAAGCTTATATGGGAGGAGTAACTACAGCTGTAACAGGCCCTGGATCTGCTAATGTTATAGGAGGAATGTTTGTAGCTTTAAAAACCTATGGTAATAGAGTAGATGATATGATACTTAGAGAACCTGTTGCTATGAAAATAGCCTTTGGGGAAAATCCAAAAAGAGTATATGAATCTAAGAAGAAATCGCCTATGACTAGAATGGCAACGGCAGCCATATTAAGGGAAACTTTGTTTAAAGCAAGGGTATACATGGAAAAGAAGGAAAGAGGAAAAGAAGATCCCTCCAAGATGCCTGAATATGATATGAAAATGGAGGCCTTATCCTTAGTTTTAAATAAACAAATTCCATTGAAGGCTCATGCCCATAGAGCCGATGATATATTTACTGCAATTCGGATTGCTAAGGAATTCGATGTAGATATTACATTAGACCATTGTACAGAAGGGCATTTAATAGCAGATTATTTAGCCAAGGAAGGAAAAGGGGCCATAGTTGGACCAACCCTATCTAGTAGAAGTAAGATTGAACAGAAAAACCTTACTTTCGATACACCAGGGATTCTTCATGAAGCTGGAGTTAAAATAGCTATAATGACTGATTCTCCGGTAATACCATTACATTATCTTCCGGTTTGTGCAGGTTTAGCTATTAAATCTGGATTAGATGAAATGGAAGCATTAAAAGCTATAACAATAAATCCAGCTGAAATTATAGGTATTGATGATAGGGTAGGAAGTATTGAAGTGGGAAAGGATGCAGATATAGTAATATTTGATGGTAATCCAGTCAAGGATATAAATTGTAAAACCTATGCAACTATAATAGATGGAAAAGTTGTTTATAGCCAAATATAAGTTAATAGAAGCAATGGGGATAGTCTCCACTGCTTCTATTGATTAGCGTTAACCCAATTAATTATATTCTGAGAAGTATTTTTACTTTTCTCATTATAAAAGATGGCATTATACTTTCTATTTTTATACTCATATAGGGGATCATAATATTTAACTATTAGTTCTTGGATTACTTTTTCATATTCATGCCTATTAATTAGCTCAGTATATCTATCAATATTTCTATCTCCAAGATGACTTCTTAGAAGATTTAATGAGGAAATAAGTTCTTTATCAGTATTATGAACATAATCTTTCAAGATATTGTTAATTCTTGTTTCCATACTAGCTTCAATCTTTATATTTATCCCATTACCCATGGCATTGTAAAGATAAGTAGGTATTATATCATTTCCTATTCTTCTACTTTCACCTTCCACAAATACTAGATCTGTTTTCCTATTTATTAGGGATTCATATACTAGGGATTCAAACATTTTTTGAGTATTTTGCTCACCTAGTCCAACGCTACCAAGGGCAGAACCCCTATGATTAGCACAACCTTCCAGATTAAGTATATCCATTCCCTTTTTTTTAAGGATTTTTAAAATATCTGTCTTACCTGTTCCAGCATTTCCATAGAGGACAACAAATTGAACTTTTTTAACTAAAGATGGCAGATTATTATTGATATATTTTCTATAAGCTTTATATCCTCCATCAAGTTTAAAGGCGTTTATTCCAAGGGACATAAAAAGAGAAACTAAAGAGCTACTCCTTAGTCCTCCTCTTGCACAGAAAAAGATAAGTTTGCTATATTGTTTGTCAAGTTTTGAAATCTTATGGTAGATATTTGGAAGCCTTTTTGCAGCATATTTTACACCAATTTTTTTAGCTTTTTCTATACTTTCCTGCATATATATTGTACCTATTAATTTTCTTTCCTCATCGTTAAAAAGTGGAATATTAATAGCCTTTGGAATAGTTTGGGCCTTATATTCAGATGGACTTCTCACATCTATTAGTACATAGTTTGCATTTTTTCTATCCTTATCTAGGATTTCATATTTAATTGTTTTATACATAAAAGTCCCTTCTTCTATTATAATATATATCAATACTAGTATAAACAGTATTGATATATATTATATATTAGACAGGCTTTGAAGTCTATTTTATTTTCCAAGCTCATGCTCTTCCATAAATTCCTTCAATATCTGATCAAGGCTAGGTCCTTGAACTTCACCAAATTCATAATGTACTCGTGTATAGGGTTTGTTTATATTGATTACCCTAGTTAAGTCAATTGGTGTACCTATAATAACGGAATCGCAATCCGTATTGTTGATGGTTTCTTCTAAATCTTTTAATTGCTGCTTGCCATAGCCCATAGCTGGTAACAGGGAACCAATATCCTTATAGATATTAAAAGTTTCTGTAAGTTTCCCCACTGTATAGGGTCGAGGGTCTACCAATTTTTTTGCCTCAAATCGCTTTGCTGCAACTGTTCCTGCTCCTAATTTCATTCCTCCATGGGTTAAAGTAGGGCCATCTTCTACAACTAATACACTTTTATTTTTAATTAAATCTGGATTATCTACAGTAATTTTAGATTCTGCTTTGATGATCTTAGCTTTTGGATTTACCATTTGGATATTCTTTTCCACTTGATTTATAGATTCTATATCAGCGCTATCGATTTTGTTAATAATTGCTACATCTGCCAGCCTTAAACTTACTTCCCCAGGATAGTAGTTTATTTCATCCCCTGGACGATGAGGGTCTAATATGGTAATGGCTAAATCCGATTCATAAAAGGAAAAATCATTATTTCCCCCATCCCAAATAATAACATCGCAGCCATCTGGGTCTTTTTCAGCTGCTCTTAAAATATCTTCATAATCCACACCTGCATATATAATATTTCCTCGTTCAACATGGGGTTCATATTCTTCCATTTCTTCAATAGTGCAATCATGTTTCTTTAAATCCTCTATGGTGGCAAATCTTTGTACCCTTTGGGCAGCCAAATCTCCATAGGGCATTGGGTGTCTAATTGCAACAACTTTAAGATCCTGAGCCATTAGATATTCAATAATTTTACGGGATGTTTGACTTTTACCACAACCTGTTCTAACGGCACAAACCGATATTACAGGTTTACTACTCTTTATCATTGTGCTTTTAGGTCCA